>JAUXGQ010000054.1 GCA_030621975.1 Gammaproteobacteria bacterium
CCTGTCTTGCCGCTCGTTTCGATACCAGGGCGATACATCAGCGGAGAAACAGATATGACAGAGATAAAACAGTATTTCCCGGGTACCTTCTGCTGGGTCGACTTGGCGACGACCGACGCCACCGCGGCTAAACGCTTCTACACCGAATTGTTCGGGTGGCGGGCCAGCGATCTCCCGGCGGGTGACGGCCTGGTCTACACCCTGTTTGACAAGCAGGGGAAGCATGTCTGCGCGCTGTATCAGATGAGCGGGGATAAGCAGGCGCGGGGCCTGCCGGCCCGTTGGGCGAGCTATTTATCGGTAGCGAACGCGGACGACAGCGCGGCCCGGGCGGAAGCCCTGGGCGGCAAGGTGTTGGAGGTCCCGTTTGACGTCAAGGACGTGGGCCGTATGGCGGTATTGCGGGACCCTGCGGGCGCCGTCTTCTCCGTGTGGGAGCCAAAGACCTACATCGGTGCTCAACTCGTCAACGAACCCGGCGCATTGTGCTGGAATGAGCTGCATACGAACGAAATGGACACGGCAGCCGGTTTTTACACCAGCCTGTTCGGGTGGAACGTAAAAGACGGCACTCAGGTGGTCGGCGAGGAATACATCGCCTTCTTCAACCAGGACAGACCCGCCGGAGGCATGCTGAAGATCAAGCCTGAGTGGGGCCAGGTGCCGCCGTACTGGTCCGTCTACTTCGCAGTGGATCACTGCGACAGGCTGGTGGAGCAGGCACTGGGGCTGGGTGCCCGACTGGAAGTATCAGCCACAGACGTTAAAGGCGTTGGACGCTTTGCGGTCCTCAAGGACCCGCAAGGCGCGTATTTCGCGGTCATTCAGTTGGCGGAAGGTGTTGTGTGAGGCAGGACACTGGCCCGGATTTCCATCCTCCGGACTGCAACAGCGTGCCCGAACCCCGGTAATGGGAAACCTGTCTGTGTCGGGTATACAATGGGCCGATGGACGTATCGCATATCATCGACGGGCTCAACGAGGCGCAGCGGGAGGCCGTGACCACGCCCGCGGGGGGCATGCTGGTGCTGGCCGGCGCGGGCAGCGGCAAGACGCGGGTGCTGGTGCATCGCATCGCCTGGTTGATTCAGGTCGAGGGCGTCTCGCCCTGGTCTATTCTCGCGGTGACCTTTACCAATAAGGCGGCCCGGGAGATGCGGGGCCGGATCGAAGACCTGCTCGGCGTGCCGGCGGGCGGCATGTGGGTAGGCACCTTCCACGGCCTTGCGCACCGATTGTTGCGGGCCCATTGGAAGGATGCAGGATTGCCCCGGGGTTTCCAGATCCTCGATGCGGAGGACCAGTTCAGGCTCATCAAACGCATTCTGAAAGGACTGCAGCTGGACGAGGCCCAATGGCCGCCGCGTCAGGCCCAGGGGTTTATCAATGCCCGCAAGGATGAAGGGCTGAGACCCCAGCACCTGGACGACGGGGGCGATCCCTATCAGCACCAGATGATCCGCATCTACCGCCATTACGAGGAGGCCTGTGAACGGGGTGGCCTGGTGGATTTCGCGGAGTTGCTGTTGCGGGCCCATGAACTCTGGCGCGACCGTCCCGATGTCCTGCACCATTACCGGGAGCGCTTTCAGCACATCCTGGTGGATGAATTCCAGGATACCAATGCCATTCAATACGCCTGGCTGCGGTTGCTGGCGGGCGACCGCAACAACCTGTTCATGGTGGGTGACGACGACCAGTCCATCTACGGCTGGCGGGGGGCCCGGGTCGAGCACATCCAGGGCTTTCAGCGGGATTATCCGGACACCCGCCTGTTGCGCCTGGAACAGAACTACCGATCTACGGGCAACATCCTCAAGGCCGCCAACTCGCTCATCGCGAACAACCCGTCCCGCCTGGGTAAAAACCTGTGGACCGCGGACGAGGAGGGCGAGCCCATCCACCTGTATGCCGCGTTCAATGAAGTGGACGAGGCGCGTTTCGTCATCGACCGTATTCAGCAGCACGTGGAGCAAGGGGCAAACCGGCGTGCCGAGAGCGCGGTTCTTTACCGGTCCAATGCCCAGTCCCGGCTTTTCGAAGAGTCCCTGATCCAGGCCGGCATCCCGTATCGGGTGTACGGCGGCCTGCGCTTCTTCGAACGGGCCGAGATCAAGGATACCCTCGCTTTTCTGCGCCTGCTGGCAAACCTCCATGACGACCCTTCTTTCGAACGCGGCGTCAATATGCCCCCGCGGGGCATTGGCCCGCGCACCCTGGACGCGGTAAGGGGCCGTGCAAGGGACCTGGGCTGCTCGCTCTGGCAGGCGGGCAATGATCTGGTCGAGCAGGCTGCACTGCCCGCCCGGGCGACGAACGCATTGCGGGGCTTTCTTGAGCTGATAGGGGAATTGCAGGCGACAACCGCGGGCAAGGACCTGTGGGATATCGTGGCGCAGGTGATCGAGACCAGCGGACTGCGGGAGCATTTCCGGAAAAACAAGGACGGTAAGGGCATAGATCGGGTCGAGAACCTGGAAGAACTGGTCAATGCGACCCGCCAGTTCAGTTATGAGACAGCGGATGAGGAACTGGACGACCTGTCCGCCTTTCTCGCCCACGCGGCGCTGGAGGCCGGTGAGGCCCAGGCCGATGCCCAGGACGATTGCGTCCAGCTCATGACCCTGCATTCCGCCAAGGGCCTGGAGTTTCCCCTGGTGTTCATCACCGGGGTCGAGGAAGGTTTGTTTCCCCACAGCATGTCGGCGGATGATCCGGATCGGTTGGAGGAGGAACGCCGGCTCTGCTATGTGGGCATGACCCGGGCCATGCGCCAGCTTGTGATCAGCTTTGCGGAAACCCGACGTCTGTATGGCAGCGAGACCTATCCCAAGCCCTCCCGCTTTATCCGCGAGATTCCGTCGCAACACATGGTCGAGATACGCGCCCGTCCCCGGGTTTCCCGAGCGGTCTACAGCAACCTCGAGCCTGAACCTGCCGGCGGTTTCAGGCTGGGGCAGCGGGTCGTTCATCCCAAGTTCGGTGAAGGGGTGATCTTGAATGCGGAAGGCGGGGGTGCCGGTGCCCGGGTGCAGGTAAATTTCGAGGCCGTGGGCAGCAAGTGGCTGGTGATCGCCTATGCCAATCTGCAGCCGGTTTAGGCTCGTGGTTGTAACCTGTAGGAGCCGGCTTGCCGGCGAACATGGCCGTCACGCGGGATCGGTTCGCCCGCAAGCGGGCTCCTACGGAGTGGCAGAACTGGCTTTGAATCAAACGTGACAACCGTAAGATAAAGCGCAAAAAAGTTCGTATCTCGATAAAAACCTGGAGGATACATATGCAACGCCGTGATTTCATGAAAAAGGCAGGTGCAGGTTCCCTGGCGCTGGGTGCAGGCCTGACCGGCAGCGGCGCCGCGCAAGCCGGTCCCAAGTACAAATGGAAGATGGTAACCACCTGGCCCAAGAACTTCCCCGGTCTGGGTACCGCGGCCAACAAGCTGGCCGCGCTGATCGGGGAGATGAGCGGTGGGCGTATGCGGGTCAAGGTCTATGGGGCGGGGGAGCTGGTACCGGCATTCGAGATCTTCGATGCGGTTTCCCGGGGTACCGCCGAGATCGGCCATGGCGCCGCCTATTACTGGAAGGGGAAGAGTGAAGCCGCCCAGTTTTTCTCTACCGTGCCCTTCGGCCTGACGGCCCAGGAGATGAATGCCTGGCTGTATTACGGCGATGGCCTGGAACTCTGGACGGAGCTGTACGATGGTTTCGGCCTGGTGCCGGCGCCGGCCGGCAACACCGGGGTGCAGATGGGTGGCTGGTTCAACAAGGAGATCAATAGCCTGGCCGATCTGGACGGCCTGAAGATGCGCATCCCGGGACTCGGCGGTGAGATATTGAGGCGCGCCGGAGGACTGCCCGTGAATCTCCCCGGCGGCGAACTGTTCGTGTCTCTGCAAAAGGGCGTCATCGATGCCACGGAGTGGGTGGGTCCCTATAACGACCTCGCCTTCGGGCTCTACAAGGCTGCGAAGTACTATTACTATCCCGGGTTTCACGAGCCGGGTACCACCCTTGAGGCGATGATCAACAAGGCCGCCCTGAGCTCCCTTCCAAAGGACCTGCAGTCCATCGTGCTGAACGCCTGCAAGGTGGTTAATCAAGACCTTCTGTCCGAATATACCGCCCGCAACCCGATCGCGCTGGAGACCCTGCTCAATAACCATAAAGTAGACCTGCGCCGCTATCCGGATGATGTGATCAAGGAGCTGTATCGACTGGCCCAGGAGGTGCTGACCGAGCTGGCGGGCAGGGACCCATTCTCTAAAAAGGTCTATGCGTCTTATTCGCTGTTTTTAAAACAGGCGCGGACCTGGAGCGATATATCGGAACTGGCCTATCTCAAGGCGCGGGATCAGGCCTGAGCGGGAGCAGGGCCGTGCCCGCCGAAAACCTGTTCGGTGGGTCGGTCTGGCTTCGCATCTTGGACGATTTTTCAGCCAATGTAGGCTGGGGCTTGCCCCAGCTCTTTGTTTCGCGATCCACTACGCATCGAAGCTGGGGCAAGCCCCAGCCTACATGTGCAGTAGAAGGGTCGTGAGATATGCGGGCTAGCCAACTGCCTCCCCTCGCCCTTTATGTACACATACCCTGGTGCGTTAAAAAATGCCCCTATTGCGACTTCAACTCCCACGCGATCGGGGACGGCGTGGATGAGGCGGCCTATGTGGACGCCCTGTTGTCGGATCTGGAACATGACCTTCCTGATGCCGGGGGACGGTCGCTTGAGAGCATCTTCTTCGGCGGTGGCACGCCGAGCCTGTTTTCGGGTGCGTCCATCGGCAGGCTGTTAGCCGGCGTCCGCGAGCGCATGGAATGCAGGTCCGATATGGAAGTGACCCTGGAAGCAAATCCCGGGACGTTGGAGACCGGACGCTTTGCGGACTTCAGGGAGGCCGGCATTACCCGCCTGTCTATCGGCGTACAGAGTTTCCACGGCGGTTTGTTGCGGCGCATCGGTCGGATCCACGGGAGGCCGGAATCCATCGCCGCGGCGCGGGAGGCGGCCAGTGCCGGGTTCGATAGTTTCAACCTTGATCTGATGTACGGTCTGCCGGGACAGGATCTGGCGCAGGCCCGCGCCGACGTGGAGACGGCGATTGCGCTTCGGCCATCCCATATTTCCTACTATCAGATGACGCTGGAGCCCAATACCCTGTTCCATGCTGCCCCGCCCACGCTGCCGGACGAGGACCTGATCTGGGAGATGCAGCTGCAGGGCGAGGACTTGCTGGCGCGGGCGGGTTACAGGCAGTATGAGGTATCCGCCTATGCCCTCGTGGGGCGTCAGTGCCGGCACAACCTCAATTACTGGCGCTTTGGCGATTATCTGGGGCTGGGGGCGGGCGCCCATGGCAAGACGACGAGCGGGGGGGCTCCGCCGCTGGTGAGGCGCACGCGAAAGGTGCGTCATCCCGCAGACTACCTCAACAAGGCAGGAACGGGGGCGGCGGTTTCCGGCCACCAGACGCTAAACGAAGAAGACCTTGTGTTCGAGTTTATGTTGAACGCTTTGCGGCTCAACGCCGGTTTTACCCTCGCCTTGTTCGAAAATCACACGGGGTTGGGGCGTGAGCGCCTGGACCAGGGATTAGCCGAGGCAAGGAAGCGCGGGATGATCGACCAGATTGGAGCGAGCGTCCGGCCAACCCCCCTGGGCAGACAGTATCTCAACGACTTGATTGCCATATTCGGAACTTCTTAAAGTTACATCTGTGTGTTGCGCCGAGGGGTGATTATGGTTAAGATGCCACGCTTTTGCACCGCACAACAGCGCGGGTTAGAGATACGGGTTTTTGCGAGAATATCATGAAAGCGGACATTCACCCCAAGTATGAAGAGATCAAAGTGACCTGCAGCTGTGGCAACGAGTTCACGACTCGATCCACGCTGGGGAAAGACCTGCATATCGAAGTCTGCTCCGCCTGTCATCCGTTCTATACCGGCAAGCAGAAGATTGTGGACACGGCTGGCCGCGTGGATAAGTTTCGGAAGAAATACGGTCGTTGATCAGGATCGCCATTGGATCCGTGGTTTCCGGCGTCGCGAACCCCCCCCTGCCCTGCACATGATTCCGGCACTGTAGGGCGGCGACAACCGGGCTCGCGCGCAATTCTCTCAAATTGGCTGCAGAGGTCGCTGAGAACACAGAGAGATTAACCCGTCTTCCGCGTTTGAGGAATGGACAGGATTAACAGGATTTCACAAGATCGACAGGATGTTGAAATGTGCCTTCCGGACGTAGATCTTACCGGCATGATCATCGACTGTGCCTATGCACAAGGTTCAGAATCTAAGAGCGATCCTGTAAATCCTATTGATCCTGTCTATTGATGGGTCAGGTTGCACGGACCTGTTTGTTTTTCGGTACCAAGTGCAAGCGCTCCTGCACCGGTCCAGTATCATAAACCCCCATAAATTCAATCCAGCGCCAAGGGTATGAATTAATGAATAAAGTAACCATCGTCGGAGCGGGTCGGGTCGGGTCGGGTGGGGGAGACCGCCGCCCAGATGCTTGCGGAGCAACAGTCTGCCCTGCGTTAGTATCCTCGACGGCGAATACGGCCAACGGGACATCGCCATGGGCGTTCCCTGTGTGATCGCAAACGCAGGATTGGAGTCCGTGGTGGAACTGGATCTCAACGAGACGGAACAGGAGCTGTTTACGCAGTCGGTTGCCTGTGTCCGCGAAGACCTTGCCCGGATGCAGGTGTAGGGCGCCGCAATGAGAAATGTGAACACGAATGGTACTATTAACCTCCAACGTTCACGGAGTTCTGCAATGACCAAAAAGACAATAACCATTACAAACAACATGGATGGCAGTACCCTGGAATTACCGATTCTCGAGGGATCCGTAGGCCCGATGGCCATGGATATGTCGACCCTCTATCGCGATACCGGCCTGTTCAGTTTCGACCAGGGATTCATGTCGACCGCCAGCTGCCACAGCAGCCTTACTTACATCGACGGTGATGCGGGGATCCTGCGGTATCGCGGCTACCCCATCGAGCAACTGGCGGAAAAAAGCAACTTTCTGGAGACCGCCTATCTGTTGCTGCACGGCGAGCTGCCCAGCGCGGACCAGTTGGAGAAATTCGACTCCATCATCGGCCACCACACCATGATCAACGAGGCGCTGACGAAGTTTTTCGATGGATTTCACTACAACGCCCACCCCATGGCGATCATGGTCGGCGTGGTCGGCTCCTTGTCCGCTTTCTATCATGATTCTCTGGACATTCAGGACCCCCACCACCGTGAGGTCTGTGCCCACCGCTTGATCGCCAAAATGCCCACCATTGCGGCGCTCAGCTACAAGCACAACATCGGTGAACCGATCATCTATCCGCAGAATAACCTGGGGTATTGCGGCAACCTGCTGCGTATGATGTTTGCTACCCCCTGCGAGGAGTACGAACCGGATCCGGTCGCCGAGCGGGCGTTGAATCTCTTGTTTGTCCTGCATGCGGACCATGAGCAAAACGCCAGCACCTCCACGGTGCGTCTGGCGGGCAGCTCCGGCGCAAACCCCTTTGCCTGCCTGGCCGCCGGCATCGCCTCCCTATGGGGGCCGGCGCATGGGGGAGCCAACGAGGCGTGCCTGGACATGTTGCACGAGATCGGTGATGTGTCGAACATCGACAAATACATCGCCAAGGCCAAGGACCCGGACGACAGCTTCCGACTCATGGGGTTTGGACACCGGGTCTACAAGAACTACGATCCCAGGGCCAAGATTATCCGCAAGGTTTCCCATCAGGTGCTCGAGAAATACGCAGATGCGAACAATCCCATGTTCGAGCTGGCGATGCGTCTGGAGGAGATCGCCTTGAAGGACGACTACTTTGTCGAGCGTCAGCTTTATCCGAACGTGGACTACTAGTCGGGAATCACCTACCGGGCCCTGGGGATTCCCGTGAACATGTCCACCGTGATGTACGCCATTGCCAGGACCGCCGGCTGGGTCGCCCACTGGATGGAGATGATCGCGGACCCCTCCCACCGCATAGCCCGACCGCGACAGATCTACGATGGGCCGCCGA
>JAUXGQ010000481.1 GCA_030621975.1 Gammaproteobacteria bacterium
GGACAGAAACCGTTTTCGGGCCCTACCCTGGATGCACGCCCGATATGTACCAGGACTACTCGCAGCCCTTGTTCGACAATACGCGTGTATTGCGCGGCGGCAGCTGGGCGACCCGTGGCCGGCTGGTCCACAACCTCTGGCGCAATTACTACGCCCCCGAGCGCAATGATGTGTTCGCGGGTTTTCGCACCTGTGCAATATGATAGTTATCGTAGCCTGTGTTGAGCTTGCGAAACACAGGAAAATCTTTTTATGAGTTGCCCCGCGTTTCGTTCCTCAACGCAGGCTACTGGTTAAACACAAGCGGAGCGGTTAAGTCTGATGCAGAAGTCCAACACACCGGTGATCAAGGACCTGGTACTGGTCGGGGGCGGTCATGCCCATGTCACCGTGTTGCGCCGTTTCGGGATGCAGCCATTGCCGGGCCTGCGTATCACGCTTGTGACCCGGGACGTGCACACACCTTACTCCGGTATGCTGCCCGGTTACCTGGCGGGCCACTACGCGTACGATGAATGCCACATCGACCTGCGGCCGCTGGCCCATTTTGCCGGCGCGCGGCTCTACCACGCCGAGGTCGAAGGCCTGGACCCGACGCAGCGGCTACTGCAGGTCGCCGGCCGACCGCCGGTGGCTTACGATCTGCTGTCCATCAACATCGGTTCGCGGCCACGTACCCTTGACGTCCCCGGCGCTGCCTTATATGCCATGCCGGTCAAACCCATCGACCGATTTCTGAATGACTGGAAGGACTTGACCGCCCGTATACTCGAGAACCGGGGCCCGTTTCGCATCCTGGTCGTCGGCGGCGGGGCCGGCGGCGTCGAGCTTGCGCTCGCCACCCAGTATCGGCTGCGGCAGCTTTTGACCGCGGGCGGCGATGACCCGTCCCGGCTGAACTACACCCTGCTCGCCCGGGAAGCCGAGATCCTGCCGACCCACAATGCGGGGGTGCAGGCCCGGTTCCGGCGGGTGCTGGACGAGCGCGGAATCAACGTCCGCACCGGGCACAAGGTCTTGGAGGTGACCCCCGACGCCGTGCTCGCGGAAGACCGGCCCCCTGTCGCGGCGGACGCCGTGCTCTGGGTTACCAACGCGTCCACACCCGACTGGCCCGGTGCCGCGGGGCTGGCGGTGGACGATGAGGGCTTCATCCAGGTCGACGCCCAGCTACAGTCTGTTTCCCACCCCGGCGTCTTCGCCGCGGGGGACGTGGCCGCCCTGCCCGACCCGCGGCCCAAGTCCGGGGTGTTCGCGGTACGCCAGGGCCCGATACTGGTGGAGAACCTGCGCCGCGCGGCCACCGGGCAGCGCCTGACTCGCTATCGACCCCAGCGTCATTTCCTGGGCCTGATCAGCACCGGGGATCGCTACGCCGTGGCCTCGCGGGCCGGCTGGTCCCTGGAAGGGGCCTGGGTGTGGCAGGTCAAAGACTGGATCGACCGAAGATTCATGGCCCGCTTCAACGACCTGCCGCGGATGCCCGAGCAACAGGATGCCCCGGAGCTTGCCGCGGGTATCGCCGACGGCGAGGCGATTCGCGAACTCTCCACCCTGGCCATGCGCTGTGGCGGTTGTGGCGCCAAGGTCGGCAGCACCGTGCTTACCCGGGTCATGCAGCGGCTGTCGTCAGGCACCCGCGGCGACGTGCTGGTGGGCCTCGACGCGCCGGACGACGCTGCGGTGCTCTCCGTGCCGTCGGGCAAGTTACTGGTGCAGAGCGTGGACTACTTCCGTGCCTTCCTGGATGACCCCTTCATCTTCGGGCAGATTGCCGCCAACCATGCCCTCGGCGACCTGTTCGCCATGGGAGCCGAGGCGCAATCGGCGCTCGCTATCGCCACCGTCCCCTACGGCCGCGAGCGGGTCGTCGAAGCCACCCTGTACGACCTCATGAACGGCGCGCTGAAGATTCTGGAGCCCACGGGGGCCGTACTCGCCGGCGGACACTCCAGTGAGGGCGCCGAGCTCGCCTTCGGGCTCACGGTGAACGGGCTTGTGGACCCCGAGGCTGTGTGGCGCAAGGGCGGCCTGCGGCCGGGGGACCAACTGGTGCTCACCAAGCCCCTGGGCACCGGAACCCTGTTTGCCGCCGATATGCGCCGCCTGGCCAAGGGGCGCTGGATCGATGACGCAATCGCCTGCATGCTACTGACCAGCCAGGCCGCCACCACCTGCCTGCAGCGCCACGGTGCCACCGCCTGTACCGACGTCACCGGCTTCGGGTTGCTCGGGCACCTGGTGGAAATGACCCGCGCCTCGGGCGTCGACGCTATTCTGGAACTCAGCGCCGTGCCATTGCTGGAGGGTCGGAAACGGTCGCCGCGGGTATACTATCGTCCCTGCAACCCCAGAACCTGCGCCTACGCCGGGCGGTGCGCGACCTGGAACGTGCGGGCCGGCACCCGCACTTCCCGCTTCTGTTCGACCCCCAGACCGCGGGGGGGCTATTGGCCGGCGTCCCGGCGGAGCACGCCGCGGCCTGCGTCACCGAGCTGCGCACCCTCGGGTACCCGGCCGCCACGGTGATCGGGCGCATTGAGGCGGCCGGCGACACGGCCGAACCCATTACCGTCGAGACCGACATCGGCAGTCCGAACTGAGGAGCCCGCATCGCCGCTTGAGGGGCTCAAGGGCGAACCCTTTTCTGCTTCGACACGGTGGATATCATGGTAAGCACAGGTCGGCTATTCCGGCAGCAGTCGCAAAGTGTGAACGAATCCTAGCCTGTGTTGAGCATACAAAACACGAGTAAGGGTTTAACGGGTACCGCGGAGGTAGGCTGGGGCTCGCCCCAGCTCTTTAGTTTACCAAGCCAGTACGCAGCAAAGCTGGGGCAAGCCCCAGCCTACA
>JAUXGQ010000492.1 GCA_030621975.1 Gammaproteobacteria bacterium
CAGCTCGAGGCCTGGAAGTGCCTGAGCGGTGGCTCCCGGCGCTCCCTGGTGGTCACTTCCGGCACTGGTTCCGGCAAGACCGAGTGTTTTCTGATCCCCATTCTCGACGACCTGGCACGCGAACGCGAGGAGAAGGGGCAAGAGCCTATCGAAGGTGTGCGAGCCCTGTTTCTTTATCCATTGAACGCCTTGATCAACAGCCAGAAGGATCGCCTCGATGCCTGGACTGCTGCCTTCAAGGGCGGCATTCGTTATTGCCTGTATAACGGCCTCACTCCCGAGCGTCCGGAACGGTCCATTGAAAGGGTACCTCAGGAGGTCCGTTCCCGTCAGGAATTGCGTGCATCGCCACCACCAATCCTGGTTACCAACGCCACCATGCTGGAATACATGCTGGTGCGGGTACAGGACCAGCCGATCCTGGAAAAATCCCAGGGCAAATTGCGCTGGATCGTACTCGACGAGGCACACACCTACCTGGGCTCCCAGGCCGCGGAGCTGGCTTTGTTGCTGCGGCGGGTGATGCATGGCTTTGGGGTGGAGGCGGACCAGGTTCGTTTCGTCGCCACCTCCGCTACCATCGGCGACAAGGCTTCCCGGGAGCACATCCGGGAATTTCTAGCGCGCATGGCGGGAATCCCCGACGATCGAGTGGTCGTCCTCGATGGCGAACGTCAGATTCCGGAACTACCGCCAGTACCGCCGGAGTTGCGTGGTCTGAAACCGTCGGCCATCACCGAGATCGAGCCAGAGCGTATCGACTCGGAAAGACGTTACCTGGCCATGTCCGGCTGCCCGGAGTTCACCAAGTTGAGGGCCGGCATCGCTAAACCTGCCTCCGGAAAACCGGTTGCAGCTCTGTCCCAGGTCGCGAAACGCCTGTTCGGTGACCTGGATCGGGTGCCAGAGTGGCAGGCCAGGACCTTGGCGATGCTGGATCTGTGTTCCGGCACCTCCCGCCGGATAGCGGACAGTGACGACGATGAAGCCTTTTTACCCCTACGCGCCCATGCCTTCGGCCGTACAGTGGGAGGGTTGTGGGCTTGCATCAACCGGGATTGTCCACACAAGTCTGATGAGTTGAAGGATCTGGAATGGGGTTTTGGCGAGGTCTATTTCTCCCGCCGTGAGCATTGTGAATGTGGCGCTCCTGTTTTCGATCTGGTCAGCTGCAACGAGTGCAACACAGTACATCTGTTGGCCGAGGAGGACCGCGACGGGCGGATTCGTCCCCTCTCCGAGTCCGATGATATCGATGAATTCGCCCGTGAACTGGACCCGGTAGACGAGGAAGAGCAACAGCTCTTCAGCGAAGGCCAGACCGATTGGGATGGGCGGGTGATCCTGAGTGCCGGCTCTTATGAACAAACGATGGATGAGTCGCTCGACTGTGAAGGTCATCGTGTACCCGGTGGAAGCAAGACATTCCCTGTCCACCTCGCTCTCGCTGACGACGGGATGCGCTGTCCGGTATGTGAGACACGGGAACGGCGCAAAGACATGCTCTTCATGCGCAAGATCCTGGGTGCCCCTTTCCACCTGGCGGTTACCCTGCCCACCCTGTTGGAGTTCAGCCCGCCTCTGAGAGATGGACATCAGCATCCCTGGGAGGGGCGGCGGATGATCACTTTCACCGACAGCCGCCAAGGCACGGCACGCGCCGCGGCCAACCTGCAACTGGATGCGGAGCGCAACTTCCTGCGTTCCCTTGTCTATCACACCCTGCTGGCAGAAAGTGACGGTGGTGACTCCGACGAACTACGCCAGGCTCGGGATATGCTGGCGAAGATCGAGGAACAACTGGCCGATCCGAAGGTAACGGAGCCGTTGCGCGGTATCCTGGAGAGCAGCCAAACCGAGTTTCAGCAAAAACTCGCCGAGGCGGCAGAGCCGGCATCCATACCCTGGGACGAGATGGCCCGGACTGTGGCGACCAACTCACAACTGCACTGGATCGGGGATCATTACCGTGGCCTTGATAACCAGGATTTCGGGGGTGACCGGGGGGTGCAGAACCTTTCTTACCTACTGCTGGCCAGGGAGTTTCTGCGCCGCCCCAAACGCCAGAACAGTCTGGAGTCCATGGGTCTGGTACAGGTCTGGTATCCAAAGATCACTGGCGATGTAAGCCGGGTCCCGGAGCTGGCCAGGGGTATGGGCGTCGAGCTTTCTGAATGGCAGGATTTCCTGAAGCTGCTGCTCGACTGGCATGTGCGTGCCAGCCAGTCGGTAGTCCACGAACCCTATTGGCGGCGCTGGATCGGCAACCGATTCCCATTTCGGAAACTGGCTGCACCAACCCAACGGGAGAGCCTGCGCGGCGTGGTGCTGTGGCCTGCGGTCAAGGGAACCCGGGACTACAGCCGTTTCGTGCGGCTGTTGCGAGAAGCCTTCAAGGTGGATCCCTCCACCGCTGCCGGGAAAGACCGGATCGATGGTGTGATGCAAGAGGCCTGGAACGACCTTCGCGAAGCCCGTCTTATCGGACCGGTGGAAGAGGGCCTGTTTGCCCTTGATCTGCGATCCCAAATCTCATTCCGGCTGATGGAGAAGGGATGGGTCTGCCCGATTACCCGCCGCATTCTGGATACTACGCTGAAATCCATCACCCCATTTCTCCCACCCCACACCCACGGTGCGGCCATTCAATGCGAGGCAGTGACAATCCCTCTTGCTCCAGCAGCCTTCGATGCGGATCGCAACCGGGCGTGGCTGGGGGACGATCCGGATGTGGCCCGGTTGCGGGATCTGGGATTGTGGACCGGTCCTCACGACAGGGTGATTCAAAACAGTCGGTATTTTGCCGCCGCTGAACACTCG
>JAUXGQ010000518.1 GCA_030621975.1 Gammaproteobacteria bacterium
GAATCTCTTTCAAGGTTACATCATCAAACGGGCCACCATGGAAGGTGAAGGCGTACTGGCCATGCTCCGCGAAGACCATGATCAATAGATTCTGTACAGCCGCCGGGAGCCCTTTGGGTTTTGGCAGATCCATCGCCTCACGAAGCCCCCGCACGGTCACATCACCGCCGGATTTCGCCAGCTCTCGACTCAAATGCTGTGGCCAATCCTCCTTGAAAATAAAGTGGCGTTCGTGCATCTCACCCAATTTGAGCGGCTGGGCAATCTGCCGCATCAACGGGCGCAATGGGCCGTCAACATCGATCCGCCCGTGGGGTGCGTGCATGGCGCGGCGCAGTTCCCCAAAGACCTTACCCAGGTTGGGCAGGCGCACCTCGCCGTCGAATTCCGGGTGCTCCGGGTATTGAAACGAGAGTGCCTGCCCGAGCAACTGCTCGAATGCCCTGCCCATCGTGGTGCCCTGAGGCGGCCTCGGACTGAAACCGGGCTGCAAGGAGATGATCTGCGACTCCAGAAGATCGCTGTTATCCAGCGAGCCAGGCAGCTGCTCACCGACACCGTAGGCGCCGATCATGAAATCCTTGATCTGCTGGCGCAGCTGACTGCGCTGATTGTCCAGCAGGGTTCGGGCGCCGGCGCGATCCTGAGGGCTCAGGTGGTGGCTATAGCGACTGAAGCTGTCGTCGCTTTTCAGAATATCTTCCAGGACGACCAGCTTGCCCAGGTTCTTCTGGGCGCTTGGGCTCAAAAAGTAGGGCAGCCAGCAGATGGTGCGGGCCTGCCCGCCCTGCCCTTCAAAATCGCGCACCTTGGCCTGGTCATCCGTGGGGGAGTAAGTGCCGGTATCGAAGGGAAAGTCGATAATGACCTTCCACTCCTCGTCGCGCGCCTCGAACAGGCTGTAGTCGCTGATCTCGCGGATATTCTGAAACAGCACCTCGACCCGGCGGCGAGTACCACGCCAGACCCATTCATGCTCGGCGAAGAGCCGATTATCATCGCGGATACCAAAGGCCTCGAGCACCATCTCCTTGACCAGGCGCCGGCGATTGCCCTCGTTGTCGTTGATGCGCGCCTGCTCGATGATGCTCTCGGTATCCACTCCCGACAGTTGGATGCCGATAGTGGGATTGCTATCGTCGGAGATCTTGATCTCACCGACCTGCCCTGCCCACTTGCGGCATTTCTGCAGCACCGTCTGTGCCTCACGGCCAGGTATGGGCGATTTTATGGTGCCGTGGTTCAATGCCGCGAGTTTCGTCGCAGTGAGCTGCTTGAAGCTTTCGACCTCCGGCACCAGCGCGGCCAACACCAGCGTCTTGAGCAGGCGCATATCGTTGTCGAACGCCTGACGCCTTGGGTCGTTCCGGGGCAGTTCATCCAAGCCCTTGAAACTGACCTTGTGTTCGATCTCCAGCAACGGAACCAGTTTACGATCGAACAGCGTTTTCGCGTTGTCGAAATGCTGGCGCATCTGCTCAGAGAAGGGCTCGGCCTCGGAACCGATCACATCGTAGAGATCGCCCACCGGGATCACACTGCCCAACTCCAGGGTCTCTCGCTGCTCCACCAACAGCATGAGCATCACCTTCAGTGCGGTACGCTCGCGCTGCAATGCCGACGAGAGCGCCACCAGGGCCTGCACCAAGGCCGGGCTGAAGGGGTAGAGACGCCGGAACATCTCCCGGTCACCCTGGCTGGTGAGCAGGAGATTAAAGGCCTCTTCGCGCATGCGTTCAGTCCTGGCGAACGACTCTTCGATCTGGTTCCTCGCCAACCCATCGACCGGTTTCAGCAGGCGCCGTTCGGCGATCACCGGGAGGTTTCTGTCCTCCAGGGTGATGGTATGAAATCGCCCCTCCCAATACTTCAGCGAATCGCTCAGGATTTCCTGTTCGACACCGGTATATTGATCGCCGACGAATTCCCGCAGATCCCTCTGGCGAGCGATGAAGCTGACCAGCGGCAGCGCTCGGGGGATGCCGGTCTCCACCAGTTTGACCACCTTCTGGATCTCGCTGTTGATGAACTGCCGATCGGTCAGACGGCTGGCCAACCAGAGGATCAGCTCATCCAGAAACAGGACCACCGCGTCATAGCCCAGGGACTTGGCGTGCTGGGTCATCACCCGCAGCCCTTCATCGAATTCGATGTAGCCACCGCTTTCGGTGTTGGCCAGGTCGGCAAATGACTTGAACAGGCTCCCCACCAGGTCGCCCACCAGCCGGATGCGGTCGTCGTCACCCGCCTGCCCGCTGGTCACGGCGTCGAAACTGACCGCATCCCAGCCGGTGGCGACGTCACCCCAACCGTCATCACTCCCACCCGAGGCACCGGATGCGTTAATGGCGGCAAAGAACTTCTCATCCCCCATGTGACCACGCATCGCTTTGGCATCGGCAAACAGGCGGCCGCTCATATAAAAACCGGGCACCGGGGCGTCCGGGTGAAGTTTGCGGATGTAACGGGCATAACCACCGAGCACGCCGGACTCGATACTCGCGGCACCGATCATGTGGTACGGCACCAGGAGGATGCTCCTGCTCTGCATCCAGTCGTTGTGCTTGGCCACCGCGGGCGCCAGCTCAGGGATGGCGCGGGCCTGAACATTACCCTGTAACAACAGGTGCAGCACC
>JAUXGQ010000069.1 GCA_030621975.1 Gammaproteobacteria bacterium
GTAGGCTGGGGCTTGCCCCAGCTCTTTATTTCGCGGGCCAGTACGCAGCAAAGCTGGGGCAAGCCGCAGCATTTAGCTGGTGGGACTGTAGGTTGGGTTAGGCGCGCATCGTTGTTGACGTTTCAGCTTATCACCTGATTATGGGCGCGCCGTCACCCGTTATCTTTTACTCAGACCTCAGGGTGGTAGTGCTTTACCTTGCGCTTGATATTGCGTTGTACGATAACCCCCAGGATCTTATGCTCGATACCGTCGAGCTCGATGTCCGGATACAGGTCATTGAGGGCCACCAGTCTTGTATTGCCCGGGTCGTCTCGCAAGTACTGGCGAAACCAGCGGACACCCTCTACCTCGATAAACACATAGGCACCGCTGCCGCACACGCTTGAGGGTTCGATCACCACGATGCATTCGTTGGGAAATTCCGGTTCCATACTGTCATCCAATACCTGCAGGGCAAAAAGTTCGTTGTAACTGCAATCGTCTGACATGTCGTGATCTCCATGACCGGGGGCGGCGGGTAAGAGTGCTCGTGGCCTTAGTCTTTTGGTCTGTAAGTCTTGTGCAAAATGACAAAGAATTTAATGTTGATAGCCCACCCGCATCTGCGAACTTGGCGTATTTCCTATAAAATCAGAGTCCGGCATGATCCAGACAGCAAACTATTCATTCTAGCATGCATCACCACCAGCCTTTGGCCCGGGTGCACGGCGACCGCCGAGATTGGCAGAACCTGCACGCCATGCTGCCCTTTCTATGGGACTATCGCGGGCGCGCCCTGCTTGCCCTCGGATGCCTGGTATTGGCGAAAATAGCCAACGTGGGTGTGCCGCTTGTCTTGAAGGAAATCGTGGATGTGCTGGAAACGTCCGCGCAGTCCGCATCGATCCTGCCCGTGTTTCTGCTGTTGGCCTACGGTATCCTGCGCCTGGGTAGTTCGCTTTTCAATGAATTGCGCGATGCCATATTTGCCCGTGTGCGCTATCACGCCATGCGCCGCCTGTCCACCAAGGTGCTGCGGCATCTGCACAGCCTGGCCCTGCGTTTTCATCTGGAAAGGCAGACCGGCGCCATCAGCCGCGACCTGGAGCGAGGCACCCGTTCGGTCAGTTCCATTCTCAATTACATGGTGTTCAGCATCCTGCCCATGCTGGTGGAGTTTTCGCTGGTCGCAGTGATCCTGCTGTCCCGCTACGATCCGGTATTCACCTTGGTGACCTTCGGCACCGTCGCTGTGTACATCGCTTTCACGCTCGCGATCACGGAATGGCGCATGGAGTATCGTCACCTGATGAATACGCTGGACTCGCAGTCCAATTCCCAGGCCGTCGACAGTCTGATCAACTATGAAACCGTCAAATACTTCGGTAACGAACAGCTGGAATTGAACCGGTTCGACGAGACCCTGGGTGGCTGGGAAGCCGCGGCGGTCAAAAGCCAGACCTCCATGTCCCTGTTAAATTTCGGACAGGGGGCCATCATTGCACTGGGTGTGACCGCCGTCATGTACTTCGCGGCCGACGGCGTGGTGGCCGGAGACATGAGCCTGGGAGATCTGGTGCTGGTCAACGCCTTCATGCTGCAACTCTTTATCCCTCTGAATTTTCTCGGCGTCGTGTACCGTCAGATCAAGTATTCGCTCGCGGACATGGATCTGATCTTCAAACTGCTGGAACGGGAGCCTGAGATACGCGATGCACCGGGTGCGCCACCCCTGGCGCTGAAGCAGGGTGAAGTGCGTTTCGCAAAGGTCGATTTCGCTTATCAGGAGGACCGGCAGATCCTGCAAGGGGTGGATTTCACTATCCGCCCGGGTGAGAAAATCGCCGTGGTGGGTCACAGCGGGGCGGGCAAATCCACCCTTGCCCGGTTGTTGTTTCGTTTCTACGATGTGAGCGGGGGGGCAATCCTGATCGATAGCCAGGACATTCGTGGGGTCACCCAGGACAGCCTGCACGCGGCCATCGGCGTAGTTCCCCAGGACACCGTTCTGTTCAACGACAGCATTTATTACAATCTATCTTACGGTCGTCCGAATGCCAGTCGCGTCGAAGTGCGGGAAGCGGCGAAGATGGCCCATATCCGGGATTTCATCGAATCCTTGCCCAAGGGCTATGACACGATGGTCGGTGAGCGTGGTCTGAAGCTTTCGGGCGGCGAGAAGCAACGCGTCGCCATCGCCCGGGCCATATTGAAAAGACCGCGCATCCTGGTATTCGATGAAGCGACCTCTTCCCTGGATACCAAGACCGAACAGGCGATTCAGGAGACGCTGAAAGAGGTTGCCCAGAACCATACCACCCTGGTTATTGCCCACCGCCTGTCTACGGTGGTGGACGCGGACCGCATCCTGGTCATGGATGAGGGCTTGATCGTGGAACAGGGGAGGCACCGGGAGCTGCTGGCGCGGGCTGGACGCTATCATCACATGTGGCAGTTACAGCAGGAAGACAATCGCGGTGAACAGTGATGGGCAGGATGATACGTCCTGTGCAAGGGACCTTGCAGCGCAGACGGATTGCAGGCCAAGAGAATGGCTTTGACAAGTGAAAGTAAACTGTCGGTCGGGTCTTCGCAAGCCGGTCGCAACGGCGCATCGAGGGCCGATCGAGCCGCTATTCTACGTATCCTCGCGTCGGCGCGTCTGCTGTCGCCCCTGGCGGTTCTGGCCGTCAGCATCCTGCTCGGGCTGCTGATGGCCTTGCTGCTTTATCTGGATGTGGGAGACGGTCCCACCCTGATCCTGCTATGCCTGGTGCTTGGGATTTCGGGCCTCCTCGGGTTCGGGATTGGGGCCGCGCGGGCCGTCAGTCTGTTGTTGAAGCCACTGGTATCGCTGCAGGCGTCCGTCGCCCAGGTCTGCCAGGGCGAGCCGGGTGCCAGCCTGCCTATGGCACACAGCGGTGTTCTGGGGGCCTTAGCAAGGGATATCGATAGTCTTAGTGAGGAGTTGACGGGGCTGTACGAGGACATGGACGACCGGGTGGCCCGTCAGACCGCCCGACTGGCCCAGAAAACCGCCTCCCTTAAGATTCTTTACGACGTTGCGGCGAGCATCAACAGCGCCCAGGATCTGGAGCAGCTGCTGATTCGTTTCCTGCGGGTGCTCAAGGAGATGGTCAATGGACGGACCGCCAAAGTCCGCCTGGTGACCGTGGAAGGGCGCATGCGCATCGTGGGTTGTATCGGGCTGGACGACGAAGTGGTCCGCGAGCAGGGGTCGTTACCGGTACCCGTGTGCCGGTGCGGCATGGTCCTGACGCCGGCGGATATCCTTTGCGCGCATGATGCGGAGCACTGCTCTCGTAGCAACAATCGACGGATGTTCGACGAGAGCGCCATCGAGAAGGTGAGCGTGCCCCTCGAATATCATGACAAGCTGCTGGGTGTCTACGATATCTTCGTGCCCAGGCCGGGCATATCCGGCCGCGAGGATATCCTGGAGCTGCTTTCCACCATTGGCAGCCATTTGGGAATGGCGGTTGCCAAGCAACGTTCAGACGCCGAGGCGCGGCGGCTGTCCATTATCGAAGAGCGCAACAACCTTGCTCATGAACTCCATGACTCCCTTGCCCAAACCCTCGCCAGTCTGCGGTTTCAAGTAGGGATGCTGGCGGAGACGCTGGAGCAGAGCGAGGAGGTGAAAGGGGCAAGATCGGAGCTTGAACGTCTGCGTAACGGGCTGGACGAAGCGCACATCGAACTGAGGGGGCTGTTGAACAGCTTCCGGGCACCCTTGGATCGGCGCGGCCTTATCCCGGCATTGGAGAAACTGGTGAACGGCTTTCGGCAGGAGACCGGCATTGCCACCTTCATGCAGCGCGATTGTCGGCACCCGATTCAGATGAATGCCAACGAAGAGATGCAGATGCTGCGCATCGTCCAGGAGGCCCTGGCGAATATCCGCAAACACGCCCGGGCACATACGGTGCGGGTATTGCTCAGGTGCCGGGAACCCGGTCAGTACATGCTGCTGGTGGAAGACGATGGTCTCGGCCTGGAGGGTTCGGTGCGCGATGGCAACCCCGGTGAGCACATCGGTCTTTCGATCATGGAGGAGCGGGCCCGACGTCTGGGCGCGGAACTGCGGATCGAAAGCGAACCGGGGGAGGGTACCCGCGTAGAGCTGGTATTCAGGGCCGGTGAGAGGTTGCGCGACACGCTGCCATGATCCAAGATCTATGAATTTCTCAACGCGCCGGAGAAAATCACGCCAGCGGCGCTTGGGGCACGCGAGAACTGGAACGAGAGGTGATTGATGCGGGTGCTGCTGATTGATGACCATGCCCTGTTTCGCATAGGGTTGCAGGAACTGCTGCAGCGCCGGGGTATCGATGTCATAGCGGCGGAAGGCGACTGCGACGAGGGCATCCGCCTGGCCAGTGACCGGCTGCCCGACGTCATACTGCTGGACATGCGGATGCCCCAGATGACCGGGATCGAGGTCCTGCAGCGCCTGCGTAAGGCGGATCTCAAAATGCCCATCGTCATGTTGACCACCAGCCGCGATGAAAAGGACCTGATCGATTCTCTGCAGAAGGGGGCTCAGGGCTACCTGCTGAAAGACATGGAACCCAACGAATTGATCACTGCCCTGGATGACATCGTCTCCGGGAAAACGGTCGTGGCCCCGGAGCTTACCGACGTATTGGCAAAGGCGGTTCAGGGCGAGACGGCTGACACCCCCATGCTGAAGACACTGTTTTCCGCCCTCACCCCTCGGGAACGTGAAATCCTCTGCCATCTGGCGGAGGGCCAAAGTAACAAGGTGATTGCCCGTAATCTTGGTATCTCCGACGGGACCGTAAAGCTTCACGTAAAGGCCATCCTGCGCAAGCTTGAGGTGCATTCCCGGGTGGAGGCGGCGGTCATCGCCGTCGAGCAGAATCTTTGTCGCCGCGATTGATTTTTTTCATGTCCAACTGTCGTTCTTAGGGGACCGAGCAGGCATCACTTGGGTCGATTTGCCGGATTACGCTGTTCCGGAAGGATTTTGTTGACAAAATAGTGGTCGGCGTCAACGATATCTACGGGTTTCTCCTCGATATCCACCAAGGGTAACTCATAGTCGTTCCAGCCCCGCAGCCCGGTCTTGAGCGAGACCACGCGTTCATAACCCATCTGCTGCAGGGTGTAGGCAGCCAGAGCGGTACGGTTGCCCGAGCGGCAGACCAAAACTACTGGTCTCTGTCGAGCTTCCACCAACTCGGGTTCTGTCTCCTCGAAATCCCATTCGCAGGCATTTTCCAGGATACCGCGCGGCACATTCAGGGAGTCGGGAACGTGCATGGTGTCGTACTCATGCACCTCGCGGATATCCACGATCAGGGTACCGGGATGCGCTTTGAGATAATCATCCACATCCCAGGGCATCATCTCGTTGATGAACGGAGCGATCTCTTCGGCGATTTTGGCAAAGGTTTTCATGGGCTTTCTGCCGCTTAATCAACAGGGGAGGAGGGTATTTAAGTATAAACGCCATTACCGCCGCAATCCAACGGTATTAGCCAGTACTAAAATTCTATGGCGCCCTATCCCATCAGTGGTGCCTTTTATACATGGCCAGGCGGGCGGTAGCGACAGGGCTGCGACCCCCACGCCGCGATTGAGTTGACTAACAAGGCGTACCTGGACTAACCTTCAGAGCACGGCGTGATAACAAGAACTCAGCCTGCGTCGTACGGTTTGCTGTCTCGAACCACTTTCGCGACCGGTGATATCCAGCCAGTCAAAAAAGAAGCATAACAACTCGGTTAAGTCAGGAGGCGGATCATGGCTAAGAAGAAGGAAGGCGGAAAAGGGTCAGACAAAACGAAGCTCAACACCCCTTTACTGGACGAGTTGGAGAAGGGACCCTGGCCAAGTTTCGTAACCGACCTCAAGAACTGGTCCAAGCAAAAGCCGCAAGTGGCCCAGCTCTTGAATCAGCTCGAGGACTCCTACGAGACCAGGTGGAACTACTGGACCGGAACCGTGTTGAACGTTACCGGTTACGGAGGCGGGATCATCGCGCGCCTGTCGGACAAGGCGGAAGAGTATCCGGACCTCGCGGAGTTCCATACCATTCGCATTCTTCCCCCGGCGGGTTTCGTCTATTCGACCGAAAGGCTGCGGAATCTGGCCGATATCTCCAAACGACACGGTGCGGGGATCCTTCAGCTTCACGGGCTGACCGGCGATATCCTGGCGCTGGGTTTCAGCAACGAGGGTAGCCGGGCCGCGAGTGAGGACCTGATGGCAAACGGTTGGGACCTGGGCGGGTCCGGTGCGGCATTGCGCAGTCTGCAGTGTTGCGTGGGCCAGGCCCGGTGTGAGATGGCCTGCTTCGACACCATGAAGACCACCCGGGACCTCACCAACCACTACATCTCCCTGCTCCATCGCCCGGAGTTCATGTACAAGTTCAAAATAAAGATTTCCGGCTGCGCCAACGACTGCGCCAACGCCATGCTCGGCTCCGACATGCCGATCATCGGTACCTGGCGAGGCCCGATGCAGATCGACCAGGCAAAGGTGGCGGAGTTCATCGATGAGAAAGGCGTGGAGACCGTCATCGACAACGTCATTACCCGCTGTCCGACCCGCTGCATCTCCCTGAAGGGCAAGGAGCTGGTGGTTGACCATGAGGATTGTGTGCGCTGCATGCACTGCATCAACGTCATGAACAGGGCCTTAAAACCGGGCAAAGACAAAGGCGTTACCATCTGCCTGGGCGCCAAGCGTACCCTGAAGATCGGTGACACCATGAGTTCGGTGATCGTGCCGTTCATGCCGCTGGCAACCGAAGAGGACTTCGAAAAACTGACTGATTTGATCGACCGGATCTGGGATTTCTGGAACGACAACGCCATGGATCACGAGCGTATCGGCGAGTTCATCTCGCGGGTCGGCCTGGGGACCTTCGTCGAGGGCGTGGGCCTGGAGCCCGATCCGAGAATGGTGAGGGAGACGCGCACCTCCCCGTACATCAAATTCGAAGAGCTGGCGCCCGGCCGGCTTGAAGGCGAGCAGAAAAAGGAGCCTCAGGTCTGGCAGAGGGAGCCCGAGTCCAGGGAGTCATCCACTTAGGGCTCGCGTAGAAATTAATTCACATTTTGGGGCGTCGAGATGCCGGTCCAGCACGGCGAGAGGAGTGCGAGCAGTGGCACATGGATGTGCCGTTAACGGACCTAAGGATGGCATAGCTCGCCTATTTAAGCGACGAACAACGCCGCTGGGCGGGATAGATCGGCGTTCCAAAATGTGAATTAATTTTGAAGCGAGCCCTTAACAGACGCCGGAGCCCGTTTTCCAGCCTGACGCAACCAC
>JAUXGQ010000318.1 GCA_030621975.1 Gammaproteobacteria bacterium
AGAAATCGGCTGCCGCAAGACGTGTGTCAGCGAAGAAGAAAGCCCCCGCAAGGGCAAAAGCAGTGGCAAAGAAAAAGGTAGCGGCTAAGAAGAAGGTAGCGGCTAAGAAAAAAGTAGCTACGAGAAAGAAGGTAGCGACTAAGAAAAAAGTAACCGCGAAGAAGAAAGTCGCGGCTAAAAAGAAGGTAGCGGCTAAGAAGAAAGTCGCAACCAGAAAGAAAGTGACCAGCAAGAAAAAGGCAACCGCGAAGAAGAAGGTGGCCAAGAAAAAGGCTGCACGCCCACGCAAGGTTACGCCACGCAAGAAAGCATAAAGGCAATCCAATTGCCGTAACAACCGAAAGGCCCGCATCTGCGGGCCTTTTCTCTTATGTCCTGCCGGCCCCCTTGGTGAGAGATCCGGGCCAGCCCAGGTCTCGCGGGCCTGGAGTCGCTTTTATAGACAGGATCAACAGCGTTGACAGGATATCGATATGGGCCTTCCGGATGCAGATGCTACCGAGACGACTATCGGGTATGCGTATGCCACAAGCCAGGTTCCGCATCTTGAAGAGATCCTGTAAATCCTGAACCATCCTGTTAATCCTGTCTGTTCTTTTCTCGTCGCAGTAAGAGGATGGTGAGAAATCCAGGCTAGTCATCCCCGCCGGGGCCGGCGAACAGCCTGTAAGCCGGATTATCGGTCTCTTCCCACAAGGGGTAGTCAAGGCTTTTCAGGAATTGACGAAACTCCGCCTTGTCGCTCGTCTTGACCTGTATCCCCATGAGCACCCTGCCATAGGCTGCGCCGTGGTTGCGATAATGAAACAGACTGATGTTCCAGCGCTTGCCCAACCGGGACAGAAAGTTCAACAAAGCGCCTGGGCGCTCCGGAAACTCGAATCGGACCAGAGTCTCGTTTGCCGCCCCACGCGCGTGCCCGCCGACCATATAACGTATATGTAGCTTTGCGGTTTCGTTATCGGTCATATCCACCACCGGATAGCCTTTTATCCGTAGCCGTTCGACCAGCTCCCGGCGCTCCTGCTGCCCTTTCGCGCGCTCAACACCAGCAAACACTTGTGCTTTTACGCTGTCCGCTAAACGGTAGTTGAATTCTGTTATGTTGCGCCGCCCCAACGCCCGGCAGAAGCCGAGAAAACTGCCAGGCCGTTCCGGAATCTGCACCGCCAACAGGGCCTCGCGACGTTCCCCTAACTCCGCGCGTTCTGCGACATGGCGCAGTCGGTCGAAGTTCATGTTTGCGCCACTTTCGATCGCCACGAGGTGTTGATCCACCAACTTTTCCCTTTCCGCATATTTTTTTAAGCCTGCAACAGCCAGGGCGCCTGCGGGTTCCGCAATGGTACGAGTGTCATCGAAGATATCCTTGATGGCCGCGCAGATCTCATCCGTGGAGACAAGGACGATCTCATCCACCGTCCTCCGGGCCACTCTGAATGTTTCCTTTCCAACCTGCCGCACGGCCACACCGTCGGCAAAGATACCAACCTGCTTCAGGGTAATGCGCTTTCCCGTCTTCAACGCCCGGTACATGGTAGGAGCGTCGTCGGGCTCAACCCCAATGACCTTGACCTCGGGGCGTACATACTTGGTGTAGGCTGCTATGCCAGCGATCAGGCCTCCCCCGCCAACCGGCACGAATACCGCGTGGATATCACCACTGTGCTGGCGCAGCAGCTCCATGGCGATGGTGCCCTGTCCGCCGATCACATCGGGATCGTCAAAAGGATGTATAAAGGTCATTCCCCCTTCCTTGGCGAGCCCGAGAGAATGGGCGTAGGCCTCATCATAGGAATCGCCATGCAATACGGTCTTTGCTCCCAGCCTCTGTACCGCCTGCACTTTGATCAACGGAGTGGTTCTTGGCATGACGATCAACGCCGGAATATTCAGCACCCCTGCCGACAGTGCAACACCCTGGGCGTGATTGCCCGCGGAAGCCGCTATCACTCCTTTTTGCCGCTCCGAGCTGGGTAAATTCACGATTTTGTTGTAGGCACCCCGCAGCTTGAAGGAAAACACAGGCTGCAGATCTTCGCGTTTGAGATATACATGGTTAGCCAGCCGGGCTGACAACAGCCGTGCATGGTCCAAAGGGGTTTCCCGCGCTACATCATATACACGCGCGCGCAGTATTCTCTCGATATAGGATTGTGGCATAGGCTGGTACCGGTATATCAAAATTCGGAAGCTACCGCACAGCTCGAGGCTGCACGGGCTTCGATTAGTTGCTCATGACCTGTATGAGCGGCCTGACTTACTCAATGGAGAGGTTCCGATGCTGATCCCCCGTAGCGCCACTCAATAAACAAAGGTATCATAATCTCCAACAGTATCGGGAGATAAGGTCATGACGCCAGATGAATTAAAGAAGTTGGCCGCGGAAGCTGCACTGGAGTATATCGGCGGCGGGGGGATCATCGGTGTGGGTACCGGTTCCACCGTCAATCACTTCATCGATCTGCTGGCCCCTGTCAAACACAGAATCGAGGGGGCCGCCTCCAGTTCCGAGGCATCCACCGAACGCATGAAGGCACACGGCATACCGGTGGTGGATCTGAATGCCGTTGGCGAACTCGAGGTCTACATCGATGGCGCGGACGAGTCCAACCGTCAGTTGCAACTGATCAAGGGTGGGGGCGGCGCCCTGACGCGGGAAAAAATTATTGCGGCGGCCAGCAAGAAATTTGTTTGCATCGCCGATGACAGTAAGCTGGTGGATGTCCTCGGCAGCTTCCCCCTTCCAGTCGAGGTCATCCCCATGGCCCGCAGCTACGTGGCGCGTGAACTGGTAAAACTGGGCGGCACACCTGTCTGGAGGGAGAATTTCGTCACGGACAACGGCAACCTGATCCTGGACGTGCATCATCTGTCGATCATGGAGCCCGTGAAGCTGGAGCAGCAGATAAACAACATCCCGGGCGTCGTCACCGTAGGCATCTTCGCCCTGCGACCCGCCGATCTATTGATTCTGGGCAGCCCGGAGGGCGTGAAAACACTCACAGGACCACAGGCGTAAACGACGTTTTATCCGGGGGGCCATCCGCGTACCACCACCGGGGTTTTCTATTCGGATGCAATCCCAGGTTGGAGGGCAGGGCGATAAGTGAACTGGAAACGGTCCCGAAGCCAATGGGCAAATCAAGATTCATCGCCGCCTTAGCACCCAGATCCTGCGGGTAGAAGCGGCTGCCTAGCAACGCCACCCAGCCGGCCCATTCGCCGGTATCCGGATCGGGTATGGGTGCGCATCGAAAACGCGGCAGATAGATCCGTGTCCGCGGATGGGAAATATCGTCCAATTCCCGTGCGCTAAGCAAATGCAGCCCGCTGTCCACGTCGAAAACCTCGATCTTACCGGGTCCCGGCGCGCCAAGGTTGCGGAGCCAGAAGGCGTTGCGCGGATCACCCACGAACAGGTTGAAGGGCCGGTAATCGCCCGCGCTCAGAAGAGCCAGCGCCCGAGCCCCCTCCACCGCCTCCGCATAGTCCAGGGCCTTTAACACCAGCTCCCCGCGGCTGCGCTTGTCCGGATCCGGGCCCAGTGTACCTTCGCGATTCATCACCACCGCGACGACGCCGTAGTCATTGAGGCCCATCCAGCTACCCCCCCCAAGTCTATCCAATCCTGCCGTTACGCCGGGGCGATCTTCCCAATGACGGGCCGGAGATGCGGAAGGACGCTCACGCATCTCGTCACGATTGCCTGCGATCAGTAAAGGCCAGTCGTTACCAGGACGGCGGAGAATTACCAGCGTACACATGTCTAGTACCTCAAACACCAAATATCTACGACCATACGACGGTCTAAATCACCGATAGCTGCGTTTCAACATCTTGAAAGAGAGCCTGCTATTCCTGCGATGTTGCGCCTTGCTCTCGGCAATTTATCCTCGCCGTCTGATCGCAGTTATTTAGCATTTGAGG
>JAUXGQ010000331.1 GCA_030621975.1 Gammaproteobacteria bacterium
CGAGAGTGCCACAAAGCCATGCCAGCGGGTGGCCCCCTGGAAGACACTGGTGAAGGCGGCGGGGCTGGCACTGAGCCGGCGGCACAACCAGGGCTGCAGCAATAGCAGAACTGCGGTCATGGTGAAGATCGCAAACAGCAGGGCGGCTGCATAGACAAGGATACTGGCCGATCCCAGCTCGGTGCCGGCAAGGGTCTTGATCAGCAGCGCCGGGAACAGCAGGTAATAGCAGAGATTTTCAACTCCGCGCCAGACCGGCTCGTCGAACATTGGGTAATGACGGATCATCGCCCCCAGGACAATGATCAGAAAAACCGGCAACAGGGCTTCAAAAATGGCAATCATTGTGGTTTTTCATTAGTACAGTTAGGGCACGTAATCTATAAATATTCGGCCAACGTCTATTAGTAAAATTAATGGCATAGGGTGGATGGCGCTCCGCTTATCCACCCTATGGTCTCCTAACTTACAGATTTCCGGAGATATGGGTAGGCCGAATATTTACCGTAATACCTTCTTGCAGCTGATAACTGCAAACTGATGGCTGAAAACTTCGGTAAATCAATACACCCAGGGGATGAATTTCCTGACCCGGCGCGCATAGTCGGCGTATTCCGGATGCCGTTGCTGTAGCCAGCGCTCCTCTTTCGAGGCCTTGTAATCGAAGAACAGGAAGCCGACCGCAAGCAGGATAAGGTGTGACAAACTCAGATTGAAGGCCGCCCAGCCGAACCCGGCAAACAGCTGGCTGCTGTAGAGCGGGGGGCGGACGATCCCATAGACCCCGTGCTGCACCAGGCGACTGTGATCGACAGGATAGGGCAGGGGGGTCAGGTATTCCCAGATGTGGAGCGAACCGAGGCCGCCAAGCAGCAGCGCACAGATACCACACAGGATGAGAAGGCCCCAGCGGAGCAACTGCAGATCGGCGAACAGACCCGGCGTAGCGAATGGATTCCAGGCCGGCATGAAGATGAAGGCAAACAGCAGCGCAAATTGAAGGATGACGAGGTATTCCCCGCGCTTGCCGTGCAGAAATGGGGGTTTTTCACTGTTCATGCAGAACCAACGTGTGTGGTGGGTCGCTGATAAATCTCTACGGTGATGGGCTCGGCGGCTTCGCCGCGGGCCTCGATGCGTCCGATCAGTGTTGTGGCCGGGTAGCCCAGGGTCCGCAGCTCGTCTACGCAGGCCTGGGCCTGTCCTTCGGGAACCCCGGCCAGCAGACCGCCGGCGGTCTGAGGGTCGAACAGGAGTGGATAGTGGGGGTGGCGGGCCACGCGTTCGAGCTCCCGCAGCGCTCGGCGCAGCCGCAGGTTCTGGGGCTGCAGGGATGAAAGTATGCCCGCGGCGACGGTTTCCGCCGCGCCCTCCAACAGCGGCAGCCTGTCGAGCTCGAGCACGGCATCCACCCCCGAGGCGCGGGTCATCTCGATCAGGTGTCCAAGCAGCCCGAAGCCGGTAACATCCGTGCAGGCGGTTGCGCCATGTCGTTGCAGGCAGCGTGCCGCCGCTTGGCTGACAAGTAGCATCGAGGCGATAGCCGCGTCGATCCAGCGGCCCTTGGCCTGCCGCCGCATGTCCGCCGCAAACAGGGTCCCGGTCCCCAGCGGTTTGGTGAGTACGAGGCGATCACCCGCTTTGAGCCCCCCCTTGCTCCAGTAGGCGTCCGGGTCGACGAGCCCGTTTACGCTGAGCCCGAAGGCGAGCTCCGCCCCCTCGCTGGAGTGCCCGCCGGCCAGCACCGCGCCGGTAGGCTCTAAAATCGCCAGTGCACCCATCAGCAGGTCGTGCAGTGTCTCTTCGACCACCCGCTCGCGGCCATAGGGCACGGTGGCGATGGCGAGGGCCGATTGCGGCTCCGCACCCATGGCGAACAGGTCACCGAGCGCGTGGTTGGCCGCGATCTGCCCGAAGGTGTAGGCGTCGTCCAGGAACGCGCGGAAGTAGTCCACGCTCTGCACCAGCAACTTACCAGGGGGCACCGCGATTACTGCCGCGTCGTCCGGTGCGTCGAGCCCAACCAGCACGTCACCACGGGTCCCGGCGGAGAGTCGCTGCATGACCCGGGTCAGCACGGTACTGCCGACCTTGGCGCCGCAGCCACCGCAGCGCATGGCCAGGGTCGAAAGCTCCCGTAGCGCCTCCGTGTCGGCCAGTCCGGCGGCGAGTTCCGGGGCCTGTTGTGCCGCCGGCATCTCCGGGAGTTCGTTGAAGCGGGCCATGAAGCGGCGGTCGATCCAGTCCTTGAACCGCCACAGCCAGGCCCCCTCCAGCGACCAGCCGGCCCGCGAGGCCACGGCGTATCGGTCACCGGTGCTGATCAGGCCCAGGAAATGCTGCTGTGCCCGGTAGCGGGTCAGAGGCTTGCCGATGGCGGCACGGTGCAGGTTAGCGGCAAGTACCGGTCCCTGCCTGACCGCAAACACGCCGGACTTGGGTCTCGGGTCGGGCAGGGCGGCGACGTCACCGGCGGCAAATACACCCGGATGGGAAACCGACTGCAGATGGGCGTCGACCTGGATGAAACCGGCCGCATCGACGGCGAGTCCCGCTGCGCCTGGCCAGGTGGGCGCAGCGGCATTGGTTACCCAGAACACCGCATCCACGCCCACCGGCGCCTGCCCCTGAGCTCGCACCGTGTCGGCCGTCACCTCCAGCACCTGGTGGTTGTTGAGAAGCTCGATCCCGCGCGCCTCCAGTACCCGTTGGAAGCGGCGCCGCACGCCGGCGTTGTGGGTCGGTAGCAGCTCCGGGCCTTGGGAGAGCAGGGTGAACCGCAACCGGGAGGGATCATCGCCGCGCGCCTCGAGCAGTGTTCGCAGCCGGAACTGGGTAGCCAGGGCGAGCTCGACACCCCCCGCACCGCCCCCGACCACGGCAATACGAAACCGGCCGCGGCTTGCCAGGATGCGCGCGGTGAGCACCTCCCAGTGGTCGAGAAAACGATCGATGGGCTTAACCGGCAGCGCGTGCTCGCCGGCCCCCGGCACCTCCAGGGTGCTGGGTCGCGAGCCGGTGTTGATGGAGAGCAGGTCGAAGGCCACCGGTGGCCGGCCGCTGACATGCACCTCGCGCCGCTGCAGATCCAGCCCCTCGACCTCGGCGTGATAGAGACGTGCCGCGGCAAAATGGGCCAGCGGCCGCAGGTCGATGTGGCATTCATCGTAGGCGTAGTGGCCCGCCAGGTAACCGGGCAGCATCCCCGAGTAAGGGGTGTGCACGTCCCGGGTGACAAGCGTGATACGCAAGCCCGGCAATGGCTGCATCCCGAAACGGCGCAACACGGCGACGTGGGCATGACCGCCCCCGACCAGTACCAGATCCTTGACCACCGGCGAGTTGGATTTCTGCATCGAACGTAACCGCTCCTGTTCTACTAATGACTGAGGGGCTTAGGCAGTTGCCGCCCGAAAACTCCCTCTCCCATCGGGAGAGGGCTGGGGTGAGGGGGTCGAATGATGTGTAACCAATTGATTGAATATCCCCTCATCCTAACCTTCTCCCTGAGGGAGAAGGGACTTTTGGCGTTTCTGGACGGATGCCAGGTAGAAAAACTAATCGTGGCAAGAGCATTCATACAGGAACAAGTAGCCTGCGTTGAGGAACGAAACGCGGGGCAACTCATACAAAGCTTTTCCTGTGTTTCGCAAGCGCAACACAGGCTACGATAACTGCTTTTCAATGTGACACAGCCGATTTAATCATTGATCGTGGTTTTGTGTCGAGGCGCACCGCTGTCACGGTGCACAGGTTCGAAAACCGGCGAACACATCATTGCGCTCGGGGCCGTAGTAATTGCGCCAGAGGTTGTGGAC
>JAUXGQ010000026.1 GCA_030621975.1 Gammaproteobacteria bacterium
CTTCTCCAGGCAGGCGTAATAAAAACCGTCCATCTCCTGCTCTCCCGGAAGGGTCTGCCGACCAAAGGACCGTGCATGCCCCCAATCCGACGCTACAGGCCTTTCCCTCGCATCCGGGGTTCGCCCCAGGAAGGCCTGGATCTGGTATTCGTTTTCTTCCGGGATCAGGGAACAGGTACTATACAAAAGCATACCGCCGGCACTCAGCAAGGGCCACATGGCATCCAGCATCTTAGCCTGCAGCGGGATCAGCGCCTCGATATCCTCCGGCCTGCGCAACCATTTGATGTCGGGGTGACGGCGGATGACCCCTGTGGCGGAGCAGGGGACGTCCAGCAGGATACGCGCATAATAAGAGGGTTGCGCCCAGTCCCCGCCGGGTGCGGCGGCATTGCCGACCCGGATGCGCGCCTCCAGACCCAATCGATCGAGGTTGCTCTCGAGCCGCGCGAGGCGCCGCGCATCGATGTCTATGGCGGTAAGGCCGGCGATCATCGGCGTCGATTCCAGGATATGGCAGGTTTTTCCCCCGGGGGCGGCGCAGGCGTCCAGTACCTGGTGACCCGGCTGCGGGGCCAGCAAACCCGCCGCGAGCTGCGCCCCGGCATCCTGCACCGAGATCTCGCCCTGGGCAAATCCCGGCAGCCGGTCCACCGACATCGCCCGCTCGAGCACCACGCCCTGGGGAACCACCGCAAGGGGGTGCGCCGGGATGTCCGCGGCCCCTAAGCGCACCAGGTAAGCGTCCCGCTCGATGCGCCGGGCGTTGAGGCGCAGGCTCATGGGCGGGCGCTGGTTGCTGGCCTCGGCGATTTCCCGCCAGGACTCCGGCCAGGCCCCGCGCAAGCGATCCAGCAGCCACCCGGGAAAAGCCAGGTGGGCCGTATCCGAACCCTTTGCCCACGCCTGCAGATCCGAACGACGTCGCTGATACTGTCGAAGTATCCCGTTGATCAGGCCGGTGGCCCAGGATTTTCCCAGCACACGGGCCGCGGCGACGGTTTCCGACAGGGCCGCGTGGGGCGCCACCCGGGTGTAGTCGAGCTGATAGAGGCCAATCAGGATCAGCAGATGAATATCCCGGTCCTTGCTCCGCAAGGGTTTGTGCAACAGTTCCCCCGCCATGGCCTCGAGGCGGCCGTACCAGCGCAGCACCCCGAAGCAGAGTTCCTGTATCAGCGCCTTGTCAGCGGCCTGCTCTCGCCCCAGCAGCGCTTCGGACAAGGAACGTCCAGATACCAGTACCTCAGCCAACACCCGGGCAGCGACAGCGCGCGCGTTGACCGTCCTGGAAACGGCGCTGGGACGCAGTTTCTCAGTCGCCCCCATTTCCGTCCTTGGGTCCGTATGCGCAACACCCCCGTCGCATCACGCAGCCCAGGGCCCGCAAGCGCCCAAATCGGGGGCAATCCCTGCTCCGCGGACGGATTGCGCCCGGACAACCCATGGCGCCGGCCCTATCCACCGGCGCTTGTGCAACACCCGTACTCACCGAAAAACCGCTCCCCGCAGGTCGTTGGCATTGAGAAAATCCGCGGCGCTCAACACCCGCTTTCCCGGCATCTGCAGTTCAAGGACGCGCAGTACGCCGTCACCCGTGGCCACGTCTATGCCCCCAGGGCCATCCGCGATCACCGCACCCGGGGCCTGCAGGGCGGGTTCCGGCAGGGGGCGGGCGCCCCAGATTCGGATCACCTTACCGCCGAGCTCGGCCTGGGCTACCGGCCAGGGATTGAAGGCCCGGACCTGGCGGTCCAGCGCCGCGGCGCTTCGGGTCCAATCCAACCGGGCCTCGCTTTTTTCCAGTTTACGGGCGTAGCAGGCGTCGGCCTCCGCCTGTTTTACCGGAACGATGCTTTGCGCGGCTATGCCGGGAAGGGCCTCCATGAGCGCCCGTGCGCCCAGCTCCGCCAGCTTGTCATGCAGCGACCCCCCGGTTTCGCGGGGGTCGACAGGACAGGCCAGGGTGTGCAGCATGGGCCCGGTATCCAGCCCTTCGTCCAGCTGCATGATGGTGATTCCGGTCTCCCTGTCGCCGGCGAGGATGGCCCGCTGGATGGGGGCGGCGCCCCGCCAGCGCGGCAACAGGGAGGCGTGTATGTTCACACAACCCAAGCGCGGCGCCTCAAGCACGCGCGAGGGCAGCAACAGACCATAGGCGGCCACCACCATCAAATCCGCATGTTGAGATTCCAGCCGCACCAGGTCAGCCTCTGCTTTGAGTTTTGCGGGCTGATGGACGGGCAGGCCGTTTTCGAGCGCCAGTTTCTTGATCGGACCAGGCGTGAGTTTTCGCCCCCGGCCCGAGGGCCTATCCGGCTGTGTGTAGACCGCAACCAGTTCGTGGCGACTCTTCAGCAACGCGGCCAGGGCCGACACCGAAAACTCCGGGGTGCCGGCAAAGATGATCTTAAGAGAATCGCTCATGGGTCGCTAATAGGGGGAAGGGAATGCAGACCGGGATACTGTGGGGATTCCTTAAAGATTTAAATTCAGAAAAGCGGTTTTTCGGATCTGCCGGGGCGAGTATTGTGACGGGATTCATATCACGCGCCTTGCAGGGCGGGCACTCTGAGTGGAGTGGCGGCTTTCCTTTTCCAGTTTCTTGCGGATCCGCTGGCGTTTAAGATTCGACAGGTAATCCACAAACAATTTTCCGTCGAGGTGATCGATCTCATGCTGGATACAAACGGCAAGCAGCCCATCGGCTTCCAGCTCGATACTTTGTCCGTCGCGGTCCAGCGCGTTCACCTTGACCCGTTCGGACCGGGTCACGGTATCGTAGATTCCGGGCACCGAGAGGCACCCTTCTTCGCTCTGCTCCTCCCCTTCCCTGGCGACGATCTCCGGATTTACAAGGCACAACGCGGCAGTTTTTTCCTCGGATATGTCTATCACGAGCACGCGTTTGGGCACGTTCGCCTGGGTCGCGGCAAGCCCGATGCCCGGCGCCTCATACATGGTCTCAAACATATCATCCACCAGCTGACGGATAGCGTCATCCACCTTCTCCACCGGTTTCGCCTTGTTGCGAAGCCGTGGGTCGGGGTAATACAGGATATCTAAGATTGCCATTGGGATTTTCGCGAGACAGAAGTAAAATCGTCCACTAACATTATGATCAAGCAGGATTCTACCAGATAATAATCTGGATCTGTCCAAATTCCAGTCAACCTGTTGCAAAAGGATCACTATGCATAAGTTCAGTCGCAAGTTCGCCGGGGTTGCATTCGGCCTGATGTTGTTCTGTGGCCTGGCCACCGCCGAATCGGTTGCTCTAAACCCGGCCCATCCGGACCGCTACGTGGTCGTGCGGGGTGACACGCTGTGGGATATTTCCGCCCGTTTTCTACGCGATCCCTGGCGCTGGCCAGACGTCTGGCAGGTGAATCCGAAGATCGAGAACCCCCATCTGATCTATCCCGGAGACATCCTGCAGCTGACCTACGTAGACGGTCAGCCGCGGATTGGCCTGATTCGCGGACAACGGGATTACAAACTCTCCCCAGGTGTGCGCCGGACGCCCCTCGATACCTCGATCCCGACCATCCCGATCGACGCGATCAGCCCTTTTCTGAGCAAGCCCTACGTCATGGAAAAGGAAGAACTGCGCCGGGCGCCCTATGTGGTCGAATTCGTGGATGAACATATCCTGGGAGGTCTCGGCAACGGCATCTACGTGCGTGCCATACAGCAATCTGAACCCATCGATTTCGAGGTGGTTAGACCCGGCGGGCCTTACAAAGATCCCGATACCGGCGATATCCTGGGCTACGAGGCGCTGTACGTGGGTGACGCCACCCTGCGAAGCACGGGCGACCCCGCCACCCTGTTGCTCGAGAGAACGGAGATCGAAACGATCATCGGTGACCGCCTGCTGCCGGTCGAAGACGAGATCGCGCTTACGGATTTCCAGCCCCGCGCACCGGCACGCCCCATCGAAGGGAGGATCATCTCGGTGCTCAACGGTGTCACCCAGATCGGACAGTACCAGGTGGTGGTACTGAGCAAAGGCGCAGACGATGGGCTGGTTCCCGGGGACGTACTGCGTATATTCACGGCCGGCGAGGTGGTTCGGGACGTGGTCAGCCCCCAGCCTGGGGCAACCGTGCGGCTGCCGGAAGAAGAAGCGGGCTTACTGATGGTATTTCGCACCTTTTCCCGGGTCAGTTTCGCTCTGATCATGTACGCCAACAGAGCCCTGCACGTCCTGGACGTCGTGCGCCATCCGGACCTGTAGGGTGGATTGGGCGCGCGCCCTGTTGAGCTATAAGGATATTTCTGATGCTGGGGGGCGCTCACAACCAGGTGATCAGCGCGGATACCGGTGAGATGCGCGCCTCACCCAACCCACATTTTTTAGCCAAGTATCTATGGATCAGAAGTATTGGCTGGCCCTGTTACGGGCCCCTGGCGTGGGCAGCCGCACCTGTCTTCGCCTGCTGCAACGCTTTTCTCATCCGGCCGCGGTGTTTTCCGCACCCCGCTCCGAACTGGAGGCCTGCGGGCTCAAGGAGGAAAGTCTGTTGTGGCTGCGATCCCCGGACTGGTCCGCAGTAGAGTCGGACCTGCTCTGGCTGGAGCAACCCGGGAACTATCTGATCACACTGGATGACCCGGACTACCCAACCCTGTTACGGGAGATCTCGGATCCACCCCCGGTGCTGTTCGTGCACGGCGACCCGGAACGGCTCCAGACGCCGCAACTGGCGATGGTGGGCAGCCGCAACCCCAGCTTCGCGGGCCGACAGACGGCTCGGGAATTCGCCCGCTTTCTGGCCCGCTCCGGCCTGACCATTACCAGTGGTCTGGCCATTGGCATCGATGCCGCCGCCCACGAGGGAGCACTCGACGCCGCCGGCCCGGGCACCACGATCGCGGTGGCCGGAACCGGGCTGGACCGCGTCTACCCGGGGCGCCACCGGGAACTCGCCCATCGTATCGCCGGGGACGGTGCGCTGGTATCGGAGTTCCCTCCGGGCACCGCGCCCAGACGGGAAAACTTTCCGCGCCGCAACCGGATCATCAGCGGACTCAGCCTGGGGACGCTGGTCGTGGAAGCGGCGCAGCGCAGCGGCTCACTCATCACTGCGCGTCAGGCCCTGGAGCAGGGCAGAGAGGTCTTCGCGATCCCCGGTTCCATCCACAATCCGCTGGCCCGGGGCTGCAACGGCCTCATCCGCCAGGGCGCAAAACTGGTCGAAACCGGACAGGACGTGCTGGAGGAACTGGGGGCTCTGGTCGGAGGTCTCAAGGATCACATGCATACCTCCCCGGACACCGCCCCCCTGCAAGCGGACGATTTGGACCCGGATTATCGCCAATTTCTCGATTCGATGGGGTTCGACCCCGTGGCGGTGGATACATTGATTGAGCGCAACGGATTGACGCCGGACGTGGTTTCCTCCATGCTGCTATTGCTAGAACTGGACGGTTATGTATCATCCGCACCTGGTGGCCGTTACTGCCGCACGGGAAAGAACTGAGGACGCCAATGTACGAAAACCTGGTCGATATACTGATCTACCTCTATGAGAATTACCTGGACGGGGACGGTCCCACGCCACCGGATGAGAACGAACTTCGTGAAGAGCTGGTGGAGGCAGGTTTTCCCACGAGCAAGATCGAACAGGCCTTTGAGTGGCTGGATGGCCTGGCAAGCAGGCAGGGTGCCCAGGAATACCGCGCCCACACGGAAAACTCCATCCGCATCTACACTGAGGAAGAGACCAACCGGCTTGACGCCCAGGCGCGGGGACTGTTGTTGTTCCTGGAACAGTCGGGAATCCTCAGACAGGACAGCCGGGAGTTGGTCATAGAACGCGCACTGGCGCTGGATTCCCACAACATACTGGTGGACGAACTCAAGTGGATCGTGCTCCTGGTGCTGATGAACCAGCCCGGACAGGAAGCGGCGTTCGCCCGCATGGAAGATATGGTTTACAACGCAGCCCCGAATTATCTGCACTAACCCTTTTTAAGGAGCAGGCATGCCCCCCTCTTGACGGTTAAGCGGGGTACCCATCACCGCGCTCCGATTTAACGGCTTGAAGAGATCCCAGGTAGTTAAAAAATGAATCTGGTTATTGTCGAATCGCCCGCCAAGGCAAAGACCATAAAGAAGTATCTGGGCAAAGGCTTTGAGGTCCTGGCCTCCTACGGGCATGTGCGCGACCTGGTGCCAAAAGAGGGCGCGGTAGACCCGGACCAGCACTTCAAAATGAAGTATCAGGTCATCGAGAAAAACGATCGGCACGTGCAGGCCATCGCCAAGGCCCTGAAAAACGCCGAAGCCCTGTACCTCGCCACGGACCCGGATCGCGAAGGCGAAGCCATTTCCTGGCACCTCCTCGAACTGCTGAAAAAACGCCGCCTGCTGAATGGCAAAAAAGTGCACCGGGTGGTATTCAACGAGATCACCAAAAGGGCCATACAGGAGGCGGTGGAAAATCCCCGGGATCTGTCCATGGATCTGATCAACGCCCAGCAGGCGCGGCGGGCCCTGGATTATCTGGTGGGTTTCAATCTCTCCCCCCTGCTGTGGAAGAAGGTACGCCGGGGCCTGTCCGCGGGACGCGTACAGAGCCCCGCGTTGCGCCTGATCGCGGAAAGGGAACAGGAGATCGCGGCCTTCAAGGTCCGGGAATACTGGACCATCGAGGCCGATGCGGGCAACGGCAAGCAGGTCTTCGTATCCAAACTCGTTCAATATCAGGGCGAAAAACTGGGCCAGTTCAGCGTGACCGACGGTGAAACCGCCGCCGGCGTGCAAAAGGAGCTGCTGGCTCGCGCCGACGGCAGGCTGAGCGTCGAAAAGGTCCAGAAAAAGGAACGCAAGCGCAACCCGGCGGCGCCCTTCATCACCTCCACACTCCAGCAGGAAGCGGCCCGCAAACTGGGCTTTACCGCACAGCGGACCATGCGCACGGCGCAGCAGCTCTACGAGGGCGTGGACATCGGAGGCGGAGCCGTCGGCCTGATCACCTACATGCGCACGGATTCCGCTAACCTGGCTAACGAGTTCCTGGTGGAAGCGCGTGATTTCATCAGTCATCGCTACGGATCCGATCACCTGCCGAATCAGGCGCGCCGCTACAAGACCAAGGCCAAGAATGCCCAGGAGGCCCATGAAGCCATCCGTCCCACATCCGTGTCCCACATTCCCGAGCAGATCAAGGGCCATCTGAGCAAGGATCAGGCCCGCCTCTACGAACTGATATGGAAGCGTACCGTCGCCTGTCAGATGATCCACGCGACCATAAACACGGTGAGTGTGGACCTGGGGTGCGGTGAAGGCAACATCTTCCGGGCCAATGGTTCCAGCATCGCCAATCCCGGATTCATGAGCGTGTATCTGGAAGGCGTGGACGACGCCGGTGCGGGTGAGGGTGACGAAAAGATGCTGCCCCCCCTGGAGTCCGGCCAAAGCGTGGCACTCAAGGCCGTCCGTCCGGAGCAGCACTTCACCGAGCCGCCCCCCCGTTACAGCGAGGCCAGCCTGATCAAGGCCCTGGAGGAATACGGTATCGGGCGTCCCTCGACCTATGCCTCCATTATCTCGACCCTGCAGGACCGGGAATACGTGGTATTGGAGAACAAACGCTTCCGCCCCACCGACGTGGGTCAGGTGGTAAACCGCTTTCTTACGGAATATTTCACCAAGTACGTGGATTACGACTTTACCGCCAAGCTGGAGGACGAACTGGATGCGGTCTCCCGCGGCGAGGAAGACTGGGTGCCGTTGCTGGAGCAATTCTGGTCACCGTTCAAGTCCCAGATCGATCATACCCAGAATAACGTCAAACGCAGCGACGTGACCCACGAAGCGCTGGACGAGCAATGTCCGGACTGCGGCAGCCCCCTGTCCATCCGCCTGGGCCGGCATGGCCGCTTCGTAGGCTGCACGAATTACCCCGAATGCGAGTACACCCGGGACCTGAACGCCGAAAACAAGGAGGCCGAGGCACCGGAGGTGGTAGCAGACCGTACCTGCCCGGAATGCGGTTCGGAACTGGTGATCAAGCGTGGGCGCTACGGAAAATTCATAGGCTGTTCCGCCTATCCAACCTGCAAGCACATCGAGCCCCTGGAGAAACCCGAGAACACCGGCGTCGACTGCCCGAAATGCGGCAAAGGGACCCTCTACAAGCGCAAATCCCGACGCGGTAAGATCTTCTATTCCTGCTCGACCTATCCCAAGTGCGAATATGCGATCTGGAACGAGCCCCTCGCCGAACCCTGCCCGCGCTGTGGCTGGCCGATCCTTTCCGTTAAAACCACCAAGCGGCAAGGCACCCGCAAGGTCTGTCCCCAGAAGGACTGTTCTTTCTCGGAAGCTTACGAGCCCTCTATCCCCGAAGCCTCTTAACCGGGACTCTTGAATAACTTCAACGTAAGTGACTGATTTTACGTTGCCCGAGTTATTCTCCGATTTGTGGCCGCGCAGCGGCATGGGTCGCTTCTCGCCAGGCGGACTGGAGGATTAACCCCTTTGACCGGAAGCCGGGTGTACCAAGGGCGACCCTGCATGAGTAAGCTTGTTGCCCCCAAGCCAAATGCGCGCAAGGGATTGAACACCCCCTATGCGTGTGAGAGAATGTGGCCACATTATATAAATTGTGGTTACACTTGAGCGTCCACTGATGAAAGTTTCCGTTCGGGAGTTGAAAAGCCGCTTGTCTGAGTACCTAAACCTGGCCGAGGCGGGGGAAGAAGTAATCATAACCTCCCACCGCAGGCCTGTGGCGCGCCTGGTTCGAGCGAGGCGCGAAGAAATAAGGGGGGATCTGAAAGAAACCCTCAACGCCATTCCTGGTGTGCACTGGCAAGGCGGAAAGCCAGTGGGGGGCCGCGGAGTATCGCTATTGGACAGGGGGAAAACCGCTGCAGAAATGGTTCTCGAGGATCGAAAGTGATTTTGTACCTGGATACCTCTGCCCTGGTGAAACTTTACATAGCCGAATCAGGCCGTGGGGCCGTGCAATCCGCTGCGTCCAAGGCAAAGGCGCTGGCCACCCATGCCATTGCCTATGTCGAATTCCATGCAACCCTGGCCCGCCTGCTCCGGGAACAGCGAGTGGACGAAACCGGACTGCGGGAACTCCAGTCCGCGTTCAGCCGTGATTGGATGGCATTCGTTATCATCGACGTTGCGGAGGCGTTGCTGATAAGGGCCGCAGATCTTACCTATCGGTATGCTCTCCGCGGTTATGACAGCGTGCATCTGGCAGCTGCTGAGGTTCTGCTCCGAAATCAGCAGCAACATGTAGTTTTTGCCTGCTTTGATGCCCGCCTGAATTCCGCTGCGCAGGCTGCCGGTCTCGAGTTACTGACCGACAATAGCTGACAGAAGAGGTAGCTATATATGAAAGCTAAGAAATTCGATTCCGACTTCGACAGTGGAAAGGATATTACTGGCGCACTAGGAGGCTGTCCGAGAATATAGGCCGTGGCGAGGGGAAGCTGGTTTGAGTCAGATTTTTTCATTATTTGAGGCGAATATTGGGCATATTTAACGAAAATAATGGAGAAATCTGGCCAAATCCAGCTTTTCCGCAGTAGGCATA
>JAUXGQ010000375.1 GCA_030621975.1 Gammaproteobacteria bacterium
GACCGCTTGGCCTCCGACTTGTGGTCGGACAAGATTTACCGCGCCTGGCAGGCCCGTAACCAGGGTCCTTCTGGATTGCAGCCGGTGGCATCGAGGCCCCCTGTTGACCCTGTAACGAGCAGATTGAGACAACGCCTGCCGAGTGCGAACATCGGTAAGCCAGAAACAACGCCTGTTTCTGATATCTTTCAGGTGAGGCTCGGCTCCGGCTACGCCTATGTGACCAAAGACGGGCGCTATGCCTTCGTCGGTGACCTTGTGGACCTGGAAACCGGAGTGAACCTGACCGATACCAAGCGCAACAGGGATACGCTGACCCTGGTAGCGGACTTTGCCGATCAGGACATGGTCGTATACCCCGCCGAGGGCAAAGAGAAAGCCCGCATCCGGGTCTTTACGGATGTGAGCTGCCCCTACTGCCGTAAGCTCCATAAAGAGGTCCCAGCCCTGCAAAAGGCCGGCGTCACCGTGGCCTATATCGCCTTCCCCCGTTCCGGCCCACAGGGTAGCGCCTACCATGACATGAGGGCGGTTTGGTGCGCCGATGACCGCCGCCTGGCGATGGACATCGCCAAGGGCGTTGCATCCGGCCAACTGGTTAAAGGCGACTGTGCTTCCGCCACGGCAGTCGATGCCGGTTACCGGCTTGGGCAGAAGGTCGGCATCCGCGGCACACCTGCTATAGTGTTTCCAGACGGCAGCATCCAGGCGGGCTTTGTTCCCGCCAATCAAGTGATTACGCGCTTGAAGGCCCTGGAGCCCGGCGCGAAGCGTCTTAGCAAAGTCAATCCTGGTCTCTGACCACCCTATTTCTGACAAAGGAGAACTGAAATGAAGAAACTCCAAATCGTATTGATGTTCCTGGGTATGACTTCCGTTTTTCACGTCGGCGCGATACAAGCGGCGGAGCAGAAGGTCACAGTGTATAAAACCCCCACCTGCGGCTGCTGCAAGAAATGGGTGTCGCATCTCGAGGAAAATGGTTTCGAAGTGGAGACCATCGATCTGCGTGATCTACGCATGATCAAGAATATGTCGGGCGTGAAACCGGAGCACGCCTCTTGCCATACGGCGAAGGTGGGGGACTATATAGTCGAGGGGCACGTGCCGGCCGATGACATCAAGCGCCTGCTCAAGGAGCGCCCGGCGGTTAAGGGGCTGGTTTTGCCTGGCATGCCCGCAGGTTCTCCTGGTATGGAAAGCTCACACAAGGTCAGCTACGACGTATTGACGATTGACAAAGAAGGGAAAACGGCGGTCTTCGCACGGCACTGATGCGGCGGTGCCGTACGGGTCGGGCGCTTTGAAATACGCTCATATCCAGATTTGTTAGTTTGTGTGGACTGAACCTGGGTGTTACGGACAGAATGACCGACTGTTTACGCCAATCGACGGCCAAAACGGAGAACGGGCTTGATAAGTAGAACACGCCTTGCAATATCGACCTTTTTATTTGCGTTCGCATCCGTCGTTGTCGCACACACGCCGCCTGAACACGCCAGGGTTTTTTTCATAGGGCTGAAGGACGGCGCGGAGGTGGAAAGTCCGTTCAGAGTAGAGTTCGGCATCCAGGGCTTCGGGGTAACGCCTGCGGGGACAACCGGAAAAGAGCGCCACAGCGCTGGCCACCATCATCTGTTAGTGGATGTGGATCCCTTACCGGATATGGATGAGGCAATTCCCAGAGATACTCAGCATATCCATTTCGACGAGGGCGAGACGGAAACACTGCTGGAGTTGCCTCCCGGCAGGCACACGCTCCAGTTATTGCTCGGGGATGAAGACCACGAGCCCCAGGATCCACCGCTGATCTCAGAAAAGATCACAATCACTGTTAAGTGATCAAGATGGAGCGCGGGGGACAGTAGGGAGGCTCTGCCATAGGAGACCGAGGTGAGTGCGTGGCCATCATCGAGGATGACCTGAATGAACAAACCGAGGGAAGGACAATGAAAACGAAAGATCCATTGAAGCCCGTCGGTACCTGGGAAATCAGACGCAAAATCAAAATCCCGGCACTGACCCATGAAGCCGATGCGCTAGTGGTGGAACGTGCCTTGGGAGCGTTACGCGGTGTGCTCAAGGTTCGCGCTGATGTGGAAAAACACCAGGTCGAAGTGCGCTATGACATAACGGTTTCTGATTTTTGGACAATTGCAGAGGCGCTTGACGAGGTTGGATTCCCGCACCCGAACAACTGGTGGTGGCGCTACAAGGCAAACCAATTCCAGTACGTGGACGCCAACGGTCGGGATAACGCGAACACCCCTGCGCCACCCTGCTGCAGCAATCCCAAGGGGATTTGCCATCAGCAGCGCAGGAAATGAAAACAGGAATTCTGGGGACATTAGTATACCTATTCCCCGAAGGCGCTGAACTGGAGAAACAGACAGAAGAAAAGTGCGTTTCCAATTAATCGTTACGTTTCGGCAAGAATCAATGGGGGCAGACAGCAATGATTCATAAATCATGTTGCTACGAATATCCGGTCGACTCCGGGCCTTCAGCCGCAATTTTCTAGGAAATTTTCTCGCCTGCGGTTCGAATGTTTCAGTTCGGCCAGAACCGGACCTTGGCGCATATAGGCGGACGTAGGATGCGCTGAGCTCAGCGAAGCGCATCTGTCGCAATCGATGAGGTTCGTTTCACTCACTGCATCCTTCTATGAGGGAGATCTGCGCTATGACCCCGTTTTTTTAACGCCTGGCGAACCAGATGATGTGCCGCGCCCCCTTCGATCCATGTGCACGCACGCGCACCTCATCCACCTCGAACCCTATCTTTCGCAGACGTTGTAAAAACTCTCGATCTGGACTGGCCGACCACACAGCTAACACACCCTGAGAGCGCAGCGCCGCGTATGCCGCGTTCAACCCGGTCATGCTATAGAGCCAATTGTTCTCCTCGCGGGTGAGTCCCTCAGGGCCGTTATCCACGTCCAGCAAGATAGCGTCGTAAGCATGCTTCTCGGCCATTAGAATGCGGGCGACATCTCCCTCGCGCACGGTCACCCGCGGATCCAGGAGCGGATGACCCGCACGCCCCCCAAGCGGACCCCTATTCCACGCCACTACTGCCGGCACTAATTCAGCCACCACCACCTGCGCTTGGTCACCGACGTGTCGGAGCGCCGCAGCCAAGGTAAACCCCATGCCCAACCCACCGATGAGCAGTCGCGGCTTTAAGCAACCCACCAGCCTGGCACAGGACTGTTCAGCCAGCGTATCTTCGGAGCCATGGACACGACTGTTCATCAGCTCGCCACGGCCCACGATTTTGATCGAGAATTCGTCAGCCCGCTGGTACAGGCGCAGCTCCCCGCCGTTACCGGGCACTTGAGCGCTATCGAGCAAAATCCAGGGAGTCATAAACGTGTGGGCGGTGAACAGGGTGGGTGATACAAAATAACGGCGGCCCGAGGGCCGCCAGGGTTGAATCCTGCAGCTTAATAGGGTGGCCGGCTGTTGCTGAGGCACAGGTCTACCAGGTCGTCGAGGCGCGCGGTCCCGGCGCACATCACGGTATCCGCGCCACCCCAGTAAATCTTTCCGCCACCGTCGTCATCCGCGGC
>JAUXGQ010000163.1 GCA_030621975.1 Gammaproteobacteria bacterium
ATCCCCTGGAAGGACATTCTGATCACCCTGGCGGCTGCCGTAAGCGCCGGGTTTTCCAGCGCCCTGGTGCTGGGCTTTATGGTGTTTCTGCTGAGCGCAGAAGCCAAAGCAGATGCCGGGGGCGTAACGGAAGCGCGCCCCTGGCGGAACGAGCAAGTGGGCAGGGGCAGTCTTCTGCTGCGTGCGCTCCCGGGGGGGCGAGCGATCGCGGATGCCCCGCTGCTGGAGACAGATGTTCAGATCGATGTGAACGGGTAAGCGTAGAGATCGAGTACCAGCAGACGCTGCGCTATGATCAGGGTCGTTTCAGTCTGCGGTTTCCAGAAGTAGTCGTGTTGTAATCATTCACCACAGAGACACAGAGTTCACAGAGGTTAACGCATTTATATTGAAAACCTCCGTGCCCTCTGTGACTCTGTGGTGAACAGATATTTGGGTAAGAATATGCCTTTAGGGGCCCCGCTAAAAGCTCATCACCGTCGTGTCACTGGCCGTCATGACTTCGGCAGTGGCAACTTCGTCATGATGTCAGAAACGCACTCGTCTATCTCGGTATCGAGCTGTTCCCGTTCCTGTTCTGTTAGCTTCGTCTCCGCGCTCTGATCGAGCAGCTTTTGTAACAGCTTGTTCAAGGTAAGTGTCATATCGGTCTCGTGGTGGTGCTGCAACGCCTGTAACAGCGCCTGATCCGCATCCTCGTAGTCTTCGAGTTTACAGTACACGCTTGCCTGGCGCAGATAAGAGGCGAAGCGCTTTTTTTCCTCGTCGCCAAGACCCTGTGATGCCACCGCATAATGCGCTTTGGCGTCATGAAAGTAGCCGGCGTTGAATAACCTGTCCCCCTCCGCGAAGAGACGCTCGTCGCAGATATCGGCGAGCTTTCTTATCTGATTTCCATACGTGGGGGTGCTTCTGTTACGGAACGCCGCCACATGGAGCCATTCGCGGGCGTCCTCATGATTCCCAAGCCGTATGTATTCCCGGCCAATGACATAAGCGGATTGTACGTACTTTTTTTTATCTCGCTCGAATGTCGAGGTCAGTATATCGATGACCTTCTGATGGTCTTTGTCCTGGACCGCCGACAGCAGTTCCTTGATGACCTTTCTGTACTTGCGATATTTCAGGCCCATTTCCTCGAGTGCGGCTTGCGCGGTCTCGCGGACTGTATCCTCCGCCTTCTCGTCGTTGATCACATCGAGCAATACGAGCAGCGCGCCAGGGTCCTTCGCGCCACCGAGCGCCTTTGCCGCCTCACATCTCTCGGCCTCGTTTTGGGTGTCGATGAGAAACTTGATGCAGAAAGACATCATGTGATTAATGTCGTCCTGTTTTCTGCCCCACAACGTAAGGCCACCGACGACGATAACAGCCAGAACGAGCAACCCTGAACCGAACAACATCGGTATGACAAAGGACGAACCGTTACCCTCACCTGCGGCGGGTTCATTACCGGACGGAGCGGCTGCGAACACGTCAGGTAAAAATAACGTGACGAGAATAAACCCGCTCAATAGAAGCGATCCGAGTACCGGAAACGGACGCTTAATCACTGATCGAAAGAAACGCGCTGGAGGATTTTTCATGTCTTTTTATCCACATATCAGATGTGTGTGCATCAATTGACCAGAGCCCGCATACCCTTTGTGAAATACCTATGCACCGCGGACGCCTCGGATTTTCCGGCCCGCCGGGGTCCGGTTATTCATTAGTCGAAGCGGGAGGCTGGGTCCGAGAAGGGCCGGGCATCCGAGGGGCTATGCCGTTTGCGGCACTGAAATCACCTGTTCCAGGGGCGTAGGTGAATGACTCCCCGTTAGGCGCTCGATACGCGCCTGGCCCGGTTTTGACCCAGCCAGTTACCGCCAGACCGTGTTCGACGACATGGGTAAAAAAGCGGTTCTGAGACGTCACCTCACCGATGTCGGCCTGGTCCAGGAGCGGGGGGTAAACCGGAAGCCTGCCCAGGTCCTGAGATTCCAGCGCGTAATCGGCGATGCCCTTGCGGACTGCGGCGACGACACCGCTATCCACGGATTGTCTGGCCGTCAGCGAGAGATCCAAGTAGCGCGTGATGGCCAACACGCCTACCAGAGTGACCAGGACCAGAATGAAGGCTGTTTCAAGCTTGCTGAAACCCAGCAGCCGGCTATTGCCAGGAGTCATTTTTTTAGTCTCCACTTGTGTTAATGTACGGCCTTGTGCCGTTACGATAAAGATTAAACCATGCCCCGCACCCGGACTCGTCTGTCTTGCACCCGGCGCGCCGCCGATGGCCCTACAGTATACCCCGGTTTAGGTCACTCGATCAGCGGCCGCCGAAAAATCGATCTAGCCCGGATCTCTCACCAGGGTTCGGAGTTTTGGGTCGATCTGGCAAAGCAGGGATTTGAACGACACTGATACGGCGCCCTATGGCACGCAGTTCCACTTCCAAACGCGGCTCCTCCCGGACATCGTCCGCCAAGCGTCCTGCGGGACGGACTGCCCGCAGACGGCATACAGGCAAGAGAAAGCCTCATCCGAAGGCTAAGGGCGGGCGTTTCTGGCTGCGCTGGTCCCTGCTGATCCTGATCCTTACCACGCTGACCACGAGCCTGTACGTCCTGTATCTGGATTGGACCGTCGCGACCAAGTTCGATGGCAGGCGCTGGGCCCTGCCGGCACATGTTTATGCGCGCCCCATGGAGTTATTTTCCGGCGCTCCTTTGGACGCCGGGCAATTGGTCGCGGAATTGAAGCGACTCGGTTACCGGCCCGTCAAATATCCCAGGTCAGCGGGGACTTATTCCCGCAACAGGGACCGATTTCTGGTTCGCACCCGAGGGTTCGATTTCCCCGATGGCCGGGAGCCGGGACGTCATCTGGAACTGCGCATATCCAAAGGCAAGCTGGGTTCGCTAGAGGACTTCCGAACGGGAAAACGGCTGGCGCTGGTCCGACTGGAGGCGCCGTTGATCGGCCGTTTTTATCCGGCGCGCCGGGAGGACCGGATTCTGGTTCAGAGAAGGGAACTGCCAGAGCAGTTGGTGCAGGCCCTGCTCAACGTGGAAGACAGGGGTTTTTATCAGCATCACGGTGTCGACCTGAAGGGCATCGCGAGAGCGGCCTGGGCCAATGTGCGGGCCGGTCGCATAGTACAGGGCGGCAGCACCCTGACCCAGCAGTTGGTAAAGAATCTTTATCTCGACAGGCAGCGCAGCCTGGGGCGCAAGGCCAATGAAGCCTTGATGTCCCTGTTGCTTGAGCGGCGTTACGGCAAGGACGAGATCCTGGAGGCCTACGCCAATGAGATCTACCTCGGCCAGGACGGCGGTCGGGCTATCCACGGATTCGGGATGGCCAGTGAATTCTATTTCGGTCGTCCCCTGGGGGAACTGGATCTGCCGAAACTGGCGCTGCTGGTGGCGCTGGTGCGCGGTCCTTCCTACTATGACCCCAGACGTCACCCCCAGCGGGCCCGGCAAAGGCGCGACCTGGTGCTGGGGATTCTGGCCGACCGGGGTTTGATCGGCGACGCCGAGAAACGGACCGCGGCCAGGGCGCCCCTGGGGGTGACCGGCAAGGCCCCCCGGCACCGCGGCGCGTACCCCGCCTTTCTCCAGCTCGTCAGGCGCCAGCTGCATCGGGACTACCGGGAGCAGGATCTCACCTCCGAAGGGCTCAGGATCTTTACCACCATGGATCCCTGGGTGCAGGAGACCGCTGAAAAGGAACTGGTCCTGCAACTCGGGAGATTCGAAAAACGCCTGCGTTTGCCGAACCGGAAACTTCAGGGTGCGGTGGTGATTGCCAGTCGGGACAACGGCGAGGTGCTGGCGGTCATCGGCGGCAGGGACCCCGGTTACGCCGGGTTCAATCGGGCGCTGGATGCGGTGCGCCCCATAGGGTCGCTGATCAAGCCCGTCGTTTACCTTGCGGCCCTCACGCGGCCCGATGAATACACCCTGCTCAGCGAACTCAAGGACTCGCGACTGCGCATTCGGGGACCCGACGGCGAGATCTGGCAGCCGCGCAACTATGACCATGAGTCCCACGGTGCGGTTTTCCTGCGCACCGCCCTGGCCCAGTCTTATAACCTGGCGACCGTGCGCCTGGGAATGGCCTTGGGATTGAATGAGGTCTCCCGGTTGCTGGATGAACTCGGGGCATCGCGTCCGGTCAAGGCCTATCCCTCACTGCTGCTGGGCGCCGCCGCCCTGGCGCCCCTGGAGGTTACCCAGGTTTATCAGACCCTGGCCGCGGGTGGGTTCTACTCCCCGCTGCGCGCAATTCACGGGATTACGGACGCCGGCGGCCGGGCCCTGCAGCGATACCCCCTGACCGTCGATCGGGTTGCCCCCCCCGGACCGGTGTATCTGCTGAATCGGGTGCTGCAGGAGGTCGTGGTCAACGGCACCGGGCGCAGCCTGCGATCGCTGACGGGGGCGCACTTACAGGTTGCGGGGAAAACAGGCACCACGGACGACCTGCGTGACAGTTGGTTTGCGGGTTTCACCGGTGATAAGGTTGGGGTCGTGTGGGTCGGCAGGGACGATAACGAACCCGCCGGTCTCACCGGGGCCACGGGTGCAATGCGCGTGTGGGGTGGGATATTCGATCGTATCCGACCCATGCCGCTTGAACTGCTGCCGCCGCCAACGGTGCAGTCCGTGTGGATCGATCCCGACAACGGGCTGCGCGCGGACGCAGGTTGTCCCCGGGCGATGCGGGTACCCTTCATCAAGGGTTCGGCGCCCAAGGGCGAATCCCCCTGCAGAGCTGATATTGCCAATCTGTTCGAGAGGTTTACCCAGTGAGAGATTATCGAGTTTTATTGTCTGTGATGGTCGTGCTTCTGTCGGCGGGCTGCGCCTCTTCTCAACCGCGCTCGGCGCCGGCACCGGTGGAAGAGGTCCATCTGACGCCCCCGACCGAGCGGCAGGGCGCCGCAACGGCTGAAACCAACGAGGTTGAAGTCCACGCCTACCAGGCACCGGCGGTGGTCGCACTCCAACCCGGTAACGTGGTTTTCGAATTGGTGGAAGAGGCGGAGGCGCAGCGCAAACGCGGCGATTTCCCCGGCGCGGCGGCGACCCTGGAGCGCGCATTGCGCATTGAACCCCGTAATCCGCACCTTTGGAATCGGCTGGCCCATGTCCGGCTGGAGCAGGGGCGTTTCGATATGGCCGGCGATCTGGCCGCCAAGTCCAGCGCCCTGGCGGGTGACAATTCGGGGCTCAAACGGGACAACTGGCTGGTCATTGCCAAAGCCCGGCGTGCGGTCGGCGACAGTGCAGGCGCCAGTGTGGCGGAGCGCAAAGCGCAGTCGTTGCGCTAGGAGCGCCCACACCGCCGGTGGCGCTGCGCTGTCGCGCAGCAAACAAGGATGCCAGGTTTGGCCTGGCCCTGGTGGAAGCGGCATAATGCAAAATGTAACTGGTGTCCGTCCAAAAACATCAATATTTCTCTCGCATG
>JAUXGQ010000470.1 GCA_030621975.1 Gammaproteobacteria bacterium
AGTATCCGCGGCGCTCGTAATTCAAGAGCGGCTGACGGTCGTCGAGACCGTAGATCGTTCGGATGCCGGGGTGGCGGAATTGGTAGACGCAGTGGCTTGAGGAGCCACCGCCGCAAGGCGTGCAGGTTCGAGTCCTGTCCCCGGCACCACGCTAGCTCGAACGGCGAATGCGAGCGTATCCGGCTCTCAGCATCAGGCCGACGAGCAGGGCCGAGCCCGCCCCGCCCAACGCCGGAACCGACGGTGCTCCCCGCAATTCGATGTTGTCGAGCGCGGAAGTGTCGCCCGTGCCGCCATTGCTGACACCTTCGATCTGGATCCGCACGCCCGTCTCATGGTCGATAATTGAAGTCCACGAACCCGCTGCGACGCTCCACTGCGACTCTTCGAGGGGTGCCACCGCGCTGACCCACCCGCCTATGCTGCCCAATTCGCCGGAGTCGAAGCGGGCAATTCCGCAGGAAGAACGAAGTAGCCTTAACTCAACTGTCCGTGGAAAAGGGGTAGAACCCGGTCGGTACCCCACAGTGTCTAATTCCAGCCCCGTTGATTGCCTTCCATCTCGGCCACCTTGGCTTGAAATGCCCGGCGCAGTCTAGCCAGTTCCTGCGGATACCTGTCTGATGCATTGTAGGATTCCCGCGGATCGACCTCCAGATCAAACAGCCATTCCGCCTGCGGCGCAGTGATGCCAATGGGCATCTGGTCGGTGAAGAACATCACGCCGGCGGGCCCACGGTATTTAAAGCGCTGGTCGCGCACGGCGAACAGCACATCACCATCGTAGTAATACAGGTAGTCATGCGGGGTGGGGCCTCCGTTAAGCAGCACATCCCGAATACTGGTGCCGTCAAGTATGCGGTCAGTGGGCTGTGGCAGCTGCAATATTTCCAGCACCGTGGGCAAAAGATCTATACCCATGGCCATGGCAGCCTCTGTTCGCCCGCCGGACATTTGTTCGGGCCAGTGGGCAATGAAGGGCACGCGCATTCCCCCTTCAAAGGTGTTGCCCTTACGCCCCCGGTGGTCTCCCGCGTCTCCAATATACCAGGGGCCGTTGTCGGACGTAATGATGAGCAAGGTGTTGTCCAGGTTTCCGGTTTCTTCCAGGCTGGCAACAATATGACCTATGCCATCATCCAGCTCCTCTAACACATCACCGTATAAGCCCCCTGCCGACTGGCCGCTACGCTCTTGTCGAACAAAAAGAGGGCGGTGGGGAAAATTGTGCGCAAAGTACAAGAAGAAGGGCTGGTCGGCGTTGGATTCTATAAAACTAGTAGCCTCCCTGGTGTACAGCTCGGACATTTTGCGTTGATCCACCGGTGCCTGAACGCTTATTTCTCGATTGCGATAGAAGGCAAAGGGTTCCATGTCGTTGCTGTACAACGCGCCGTAATAGCTGTCAAAGCCCAGGTCGTTGGGAAGTGAGGGACTCCTGTCCCCCAGATGCCATTTGCCCACCATGCCGGTGGTATAACCGGCGGCTTTCAGCACCTCTGCCAGGGTGATCTCATCTGCGGGCAGGCGGGTATTGTTATCCGGATTTGGCAGGCGGCTGAAAAACAGTTCTTCAGTGCTGCCAGAGGGAAAGACCACATTGAACAGGCCCGCCCGGGGAGCCAGCCGGCCGGTGAGAAAGCCTGCCCGGGAGGGTGTGCACACGGGAGCGGGGGAATGGAAGTCAGTAAGGGAAATACCCTGGGCAGCGAGTTGGTCGATATTGGGTGTTTTGATCAGCCCACTTGCGCCCACGCCTATGTCGCCATAACCAAGGTCATCGTAGAGAATCAATATTATGTTGGGGCGCGGCGCTATATCCTCAGCCGTGGGTGCCAGGCTTTCCAGATAGGTCTGCTTCTGGCTTATTCGAAAGTTGTCATCCAGCTGCTCAGGGCCGGAAATTCGATAGACAAAAAAGAGGCCCAGTAGCAGGACGGCAATCAAAACAGTACTCAGGAATGACAGCGTTGTGCGCCATAGAAAGCGGACAAGTTTCATATAGAAGCCATTCCTTCTAGCGTGGGTTCAAATTCGAACTGCATCATCTAGCCCCGATCCGACATTAGATCGGGCCGGTGGAGGATAGTTTTCGAAGCCTCAAGCCGCGAGGCTTTGTTCCATCCGGCGTATCCGCCTCTGTGTCTTGCTGGAAGCCACGATCCGTAGCTGACGGCGTCCGTTGGGGCTCAAACCTTCCTGTTTGAGGCGGGAATCACGACCTGGCTGGACCTGGTGACTGATCCCGTCACTCATCTCGGTGAATACCGGATGCTTGGCGATCTCTACGACTACCATGTCGACGGTATTCATTTTCACGTACCACTCGGCAATTATCTGGGTTGACTGTTCACGAGCATCCGTATCGTCTTCGTGAACCAGCGTTTCGACGTCATCCTGCGTTCGCCTGAAGATGCGGCCAAGGGCACATGGCTTCCCTTCCGCCCGCCTTGGGGGGTTGGGGCCGTATCGGAAACTTCGCATTCATGATCGGCATCAACATCAGTCTGTTCTCGGCAGAGGGAATTCCAGCAAGTGCGCGCCTCGGGGCAGTCTTGATCTCGGGGCTGCTGATCAGCGGCGCGTTCGTCGCTTTTGCGGGGTGGCGAATCCGTAAGGGGATCGCGCGGGGATCAACGGAGGGCTGACCGCGCGACAGCTCGCCTGGCCTGAATCCGTTCCATCAGTACCGCGCGCACGGATTCGACGTCGGCGAGTGGTCTGCGATGCAGGCCGGTCTCCTCTGCGGTGAACGGCACGAAGCTCGCCGCGATCTCCTCGGGACCAAACTCGCGAATCATCCAGTTCAAGACCTCTGCGAGTTCGGCGTTTGCGAGGGGGGACTGGGCGCTACCGGGCACGCTGATAAGAAACTCGCGTCCGCCCCGCACCTCGAGGAAGAGACCCAGATGTCCGCGTAGATCCGGAACGCTCCCGGGTGAGCCGCTGCCAA
>JAUXGQ010000405.1 GCA_030621975.1 Gammaproteobacteria bacterium
CTCGGCATGTCACCGCTTCGCTTTCCCTAGGGGCCATCCAGAAAGAATGGCTCTCGCCAAGGCGCAAAGATCGCAAAGTTATAACCCATTGTCGTAAAGCCAAATTATATTTCGTTCTTGGCGTCTTGGCGTCTTTGCGCCTTTGCGCCTTTGCGCGAGAAATATTGATGTTTACAGACGGACACTAGCTATTTGCGTACCCACTGCCCACTGCTGTTCTGATACCACCAGCCACTTTGCGCCTTTTTCGTCCAGGTCCTGGCAAACACCGCCCGCACGTCTTTTTCCCACTCCGGGTGGCCGTTGGCAGTTGCGATGGCCTTATAGAGTCGGTTTCGATCCCGGTTCTCGGCAGCCACCAGCTTTTTGACCTTGGCACGCTTTTTAAGGGGAACCTCCCCCATGTCACGCACCCCGACCAGGGCATCCCGAGTGAATCCGATTGCCCCGCTTGCATAATGGGCCGCCAGGGACTGATGGCGGTTTTTCATGCTGGCCTCCAGGCTTCTGATCTCCGGCGTGTTGACGGAAAAATCCGGTTGTGCCGCATGCGCCGGCGGCACGATCAGGTCGATCAGACGACTGGCCAGGGGTCGCGGGACCGGCGCCTGGTATGACGACTTATCGTCGGATTTCGAATCGGTCTCCGGCTTATTCACGGTTCCCGGTTGATCGCCCAAAATGTCACCTACGATCTTCTCGGCCGCCTCCTGGGCCTGGGCCGATGGGAAATAGATGTTCACGGTCACGCAGGCGGCGAGCAAAACCAGGCTCACGAAGGTGGAACTGAGTCTAAGGACTTGCATGGAAATAACCTCTCGTCTCGGGAAAAACACTAGTCGACAGTCGGTGAATCCGTTGCGCTGATTGCGCGCAACTGATCGAGCAACAACTGCCAGTCGGTTTGCCGGTTATAGCCGATGATGGAAATCCGGGGGATGCCTCCACCTTCGACCAGGTAATAGCCATTTTCCGCCGGGCGCACACCGCCCATCTCGCACACCCCGTTTGCCAAACGACAGCTGATCCCCAGGCGTTTATAGCCGAAATCCTCGAAGAAACTCAGGAAACCCCGCGACAGCGCACCGGCGACACCCGCGCCCCCCAGGTTAGAGATATTGTCCACGGCCTTCTGACTGATTCTGTGACGGCTGTCATCGTCTTCGGGGGTGCCGAAGCGGGCGTCAAAGGCCACCGGCGTCCAATCCTCCAACTGCAGGGCCTGGATAACGCCTTCCAGCTTGCCGGTAATCTTACCAAAGGAGAAGGTACGGGTCAGGATCTCGAGGTCCAGATCCTTGAATACCAGCTCCGCATTCAGGATTGGAAAAACCCCGAACAGGTCCTGTATGCGCAGACGCCTGATCAAGATATCCCCTCCGAAGGCGCGCACCAGCAGGTTGCCGGCCACCTGCAGACGCCCGTCGCGGTAAGAGACGTCGGGTATCACCCCCGATACCTTGCCTGCCAGTTCGGGCCAACCTAATGCGCGACTCAGGCTTTGCAGTGAAATCGGTGTCAGAACCGCATCGAATTCCAGGTGCCGTTCATCGTCCGGGGCCTGGGAGATCGAAAAACGATCCACCAGCACTTGCCCGTCGAGCAGGGGAATCTCCGCCGGTCCGAGCAATCGCACCTCATAGTCGCTGAGTCTCAACTCCATGTGGGCGGGACCAAGGCTCAGTTTGTCGAGAATATGCCCCCGCTGCCAGCTGAGGCGGGAGCCTCCGGGTGTCCCGCCGCGGGACCAGAACAAGCGACCGTTGATGCCGTAAAGGCCGAAGGGCCGAGGTTGCCCAGTCACCCGGCTGCCTTCCACCGCGCTGTCCACATGCACATCATGTAATGTAACCGCCAGGTCGCTGCGAGCGGTTGGACTGTAATTCAATCTCAGCTCGGCCTGCCCCTTCCACGCCAGATCGTCGAGCAGGGTCTCGGCCAGGGTTGGCTGCAGATATTCGCCGTAGACAGACTGCAGATCTATCCTGCCGGTCTGAAGGTTGAGATGTTGCAATCCAAGGCCGTTGGCAAGATTGAATCCCGCAGAGACCTTTGCGTCCAGAACACCCTTGTGGTGATACTGCAGGGCGTCGATCTCCAACGTCCGTGCCCCCGGATCGAATCTAATGCCGCTGTTGACCTCGATGGCTTCGCCCGGGGGCGAAAGATAGAATCCGGGGGTCAGAATCTCGCCCTGCTCCAATTGCAGGGACATCTTGCCCTTCCAAAGGCGACCCCGGTACCGCATGTGGCCGGAGACCTGACCGCCGAGTCCCTCTGCCAGATACTCTGACTGTGGATCCGAGAATCCCGTGTCCTGATATCGGGCGTTCAAGTTAAACTCGAGGACCTTCTTTCCACTGCCTCGAATCTTAATCCGGGGCGATAACCGCCCCGAGGTTTCCCAGCCTTTCGGCAGAGAGACGTAGGGCGTCGCCAACACCCCCAGCCGGGTTATATCAAGTGCATGTCCCCGCATTTCCAGATGCCATCCGGAAGGGTCAGCTTCGAGGACGATACCCAGTTTCCCGCGCGCGATACGCAGTTCGCTGAGACTGAGACTGAGGCGCCGGTTCGGGAAGTCCCATTGGAAGGCCGCCCGGAAAGCAGGCCGGTCGAGCACCGCAGGGTCTATGCGAACCCTTGCGTCCGCGCAGGACAGATAAAACCCGTCGACCCGTCCCCGCGGGCATTCCACCAGGATATTTTCAACGGGACGCGGAAGCCCGGGCAATTGCAGTTCCCGCACCGAGAGGCGGAATCCCGCCTCTGATCCGTCGGCCCAGTCCAGGTTGAGATCGATACCGTCGGCCCGCCAGTCGGGACCGGACAAGCTCCCCAACGACAGCCCGACACCTTCGATTGCGTGGACTCCCGGCGCAATGGAACCGCCGACCAGAACAGCCGCGATAATCCACCCGACAACGCAGCGGCGACAGCGCCGGCCAGCTCCTTCCCAATCGACCATAGCTTTCTTTTTCACTGGGAAGCTCACAAACAAATAACTGTAGAGCTTTGGCCGTACAGGCGTCTGCGTCGCAGAGCGAGAAAACCTGGCAATTTTACAGACCTTAACCCTGACAAAGGGTGTCCTTCGCTTATTGGGCGCGACCCGTCCTCCGCGCCTGAAAAAGGGACAGGATTAACAGGATTTTTCAGGATTAACAAAGATTGGATCCTGGATTCGTGAGATACCTGTCAGCAGCGAGAACCGATGGGTCTTGCTGATAAACTTCCGTAAGAACGTTCAGGCTGTACAAGTAGAGTATGTAAATCCTGTGAAATCCTGTTAATCCTGTCAAAAAAGCAACCTGAGCCCGTGCGACGTTGGCAAAACGAAGCAGCACGTAGGATGCGGTGAGCCTGCGAACCGCATCGATCGGATCACTCTCC
>JAUXGQ010000442.1 GCA_030621975.1 Gammaproteobacteria bacterium
CCCCACCCAGGCGATGCTGGACATGTACACGATCCGGCGCAGCAAAGGTGCATTCAATGGTCTGCGCGTGGCCATAGTCGGCGATATACTGCACTCGCGGGTTGCCCGCTCCCAGATTCATGCGCTCAACACCCTCGGCACCTCCGAAGTGAGGGTGATAGGTCCGCGCACCTTGATACCCGCGGATGCCCGCTCCCTGGGGGTGCATATCCACCACAATCTACGGGAAGGAATCCGTGATGTGGACGTGATTATTATGCTGCGCCTGCAGAAAGAGCGCATGCGCGGCGCCATGCTACCCAGTGAACATGAGTATTTTCAACTCTATGGTCTGACGGAATCCCGTCTCGGCGCCGCCAAACCCGACGCCATAGTAATGCACCCGGGCCCCATCAATCGAGGCGTGGAGATGGACACGCAAGTGGCGGACGGCCCGCGCTCGGTTATCCTGCAGCAGGTCAGCCATGGTATCGCGGTACGCATGGCCGTCATGTCCATGTGTATCGGTACCCAGAATGCGCGGGCAGGGTCGGCGGCATGAACAACAACGATACAATCAGCATCCGCAACGGGCGACTCATCGATCCGGCGAATGCTCTCGATACCATCACCGATCTGCATGTCGCGGATGGCAAAGTGTTGGCCATAGGGGAACAACCCGACGGCTTCCACCCGCAACTGGAACTGGATGCCACGGGTCGGGTCGTCTGCCCGGGGCTGATCGACCTGTGTGCCCGGCTCAGGGAGCCCGGACAGGAGTACAAGGCCACCATCGCCAGCGAAACCGCCGCCGCGGCAAGCGCCGGCATTACCACACTCTGCGTCCCCCCGGACAGCGACCCGATCGTCGATACCCCGGCAGTAGCGGAAATGATTCGCCGCAAGGCCTATCAGGCGGGAATGGCGCGACTGATCCCCATGGGCGCCCTTACCCGCGGGCTGGCCGGCGAACAGCTCAGCGAGATGGGGATGCTGAAAAAAGCCGGTTGCAACCTGTTCGGTAACGCCAAAAAACCCTTGCGCAATGCCCTGGTCCAACGTCGCGCCATGGAATATGCCGCCACCTTTGACCTGACCTGCTTCCTGCATCCCGAAGATGCGGCGCTGCACGATCAGGGTTGCGCCCATGAAGGGCCGGTGGCGACACGCCTCGGGCTACCCGGCATTCCAGTGGCCGCGGAGACCGTGGCGGTGGCCCGCGATCTGGCGCTGGTGGAACAGACCCGGGCACGCATCCATTTTCGCGGTCTATCCAGCGCCGCGGCCCTGCGGTTGCTGGAGCGGGCCAGACAGGAGCTGTTGCCGGTCACGGCGGACGTGAGCGCCCACCAATTGCACTTGACCGAAATGGACCTGGACGGTTTCGACAGCAACTGCCACCTGCAACCCCCATTACGCTCGTTAAATGACCGGGATGCCCTGCGTCGAGGGGTGGCGGACGGGACCATCATCGCCATCTGTTCGGATCATCAACCCCATGACGCCGATGCCAAAAAGGCCCCTTTTCCAGCCACCGAACCCGGTATCTCCGCCCTGGAAACCCTGCTGCCTCTGACCCTGAAACTGGTCGCTGAAGGTGTGCTTTCCTTGACGGATGGCCTCGCCAGGCTGACCCATGGGCCGGCGCTGGTCCTGGGTCTCGAACTGGGGCGCCTCGATATTGGCCGCACCGCCGACATCTGCCTGTTCGATCCGCACCGTCACTGGCAGCTGGATACTGAAAACATGCTTAGCCGCGGCCGTAATACGCCTTTCGCCGGCTGGGAGTTTAGCGGCCAAGTCAGCTGCACCCTGCTGGCTGGGCGGGTAGTATTCAGGAGATAAAATGAACCAGCATACCGAACGGGATTCCATCTTCCTGGAGCAGGCGGAGATCCTCTCCCATAGCGCCCGGGAAGAGGAACAATACATCTTGCGGGTTCACGCCCCCCAGTGCGCGGCGCACGCCCAGCCAGGCAGTTTTGCCCACATCACCTGCCACCCAATGCAGCCGCTGCGGCGGCCGATCTCGATCATGCGCTGCTCGCCCCGGGAGGGATGGGTGGAGTTTCTATACAAGGCCGTCGGGGTGGGCACCCAACGGCTGAGCCGGCGCGAACGCGGTGAATCCATCAGCCTGCTGGGACCGATAGGTAAAGGATTCATACTTGACCCGACCCGTCCCCGCCCGCTCTTGATCGGTGGCGGCGTCGGTATGCCGCCGATGATATTTCTCGCCGATCGGCTGCACACCCAACCCGATTACAAACCCTTCGTAATACTCGGCTCCGAGGTCCCCTTCCCATTTCAGACCCGTCCATCCCAGCTCCTGATACCGGGCATGCCCGCCGGCGTCATCGCCACGCTGCCGCTGCTCGATGATTGGCACATACCCACCCGGCTGGCGAGCCGGCAGGGGTTCCCCGGCTGTTTTCAAGGCTATGTAACCGATCTGGCCAAACACTGGCTGGACACTCTAGAGCCGGAACAACGTCAAGAGGTCGAGTTGTTCGCGTGTGGGCCGCATCCGATGCTGGAGGCCGTCGCGAAACTGGCCGCCGACTATGCACTGCCCTGTCAGGTCTCAGTCGAAGAGTTCATGGCCTGCGGTGTCGGCGGCTGCGCCGGCTGTACCCTGGAGGTAAACACTCCGGAAGGTCCGGCGATGAAACGGGTATGCGTGGATGGCCCGGTGTTTCGGGCGGAGCAGGTGTTTTTCTGAACAAAATTTTGCGTTGGACCCAGACCGGCGAGTCATGACTCCAGGCGCTGGCCCCCATGCTCCGGTCGCTTACGGCATCCTACCTCCCGCGACACTTGGGCTTCCTTGTCCGGCGCGTGGGGGATACCGTCCCGCGTCGCCACACCCTGTACTCGCGCGAGTACAGGGTCACCCATTAGCCATCCTCTGGTCTAGAACCAATGCTTTTTAATATTAAAATAGACCAGCGTCCTCGCCCCGTTGGTTTTCTGGCCATGGTGGCAAATCTAGGCTGGCATCGCTATTAACGCAGCTATACAAGCCTGACCCCTTCCTCGAAGGACACGAAGATCATGAAGGTTGAGTCGTGTTTTTCTTCCTGACCTTCGTGGTTCGGTTCAGTTACCGGGACCTCCCCCGTCGTCGACCGCGGAGGAGATCCCACCCGATGGCAATCC
>JAUXGQ010000059.1 GCA_030621975.1 Gammaproteobacteria bacterium
GAGAGGATGGACTTCACCCTGAACGAGCTCATCGAAGAGCGCGACGGGGTACAGAGTCTCCTGTCCTGATAATCCGCTAGGAGCCTGTCGGACTATCAGGACAGGAGACTTTGTACCCCGTCGCGCTCTTCGGTGAGCTCGTTCAGGGTGAAGTCCATCCTCTCGCGGGAGAAGTCGTCTATCTCCAGGTCCTTTATGACCTCGTACTTGCCTTCGGAGCAGATGCAGGGGACGCCGTAGATCAAGCCCTCGGGAATCCCGTAGGCGCCATCCGAGATCACTCCCATGGTCACCCATTGACCGTTGCTGCCCAGCGCCCAGTCGTGCATATGGTCGATGGCCGCGTTGGCCGCACTGGCAGCCGAGGACGCGCCGCGGGCGTTGATGATGGCCGCCCCACGCTTACCGACGGTGGGGATGTAGGTTTCGCGGTACCAGGTCTCGTCGGCGACCAGGGACATGGCGTCCTGGCCATCTACCGTCGCAAACCGAAGATCCGGGTACATGGTGGGCGAATGGTTGCCCCACACCGCCATTTTCTTGATGCTGGTGACCGGTTTGCCGGTCCGCGTGGACAGCTGGGACACCGCCCGATTGTGGTCGAGCCGCATCATTGACGTGAAGTTACCGGGCGGCAGATCCGGTGCCGAGCTCTTGGCGATATAGGCATTGGTGTTGGCCGGATTGCCGACCACGATGACGCGCACGTCGCGCGAGGCGACATCGTTGAGGGCGCGCCCCTGCTCAATGAAGATCTTGGCGTTGTCCATCAGCAGATCCTTGCGCTCCATGCCCGGACCACGGGGCTTGGCGCCGACCAGCAAGGCATGGTCGATGTCCTTAAACGCCTCCCTGGGATCGCCGCTACCGAGCATGTCGGCCAACAGCGGGAAAGCGCAATCTTCGAGCTCCATCATCACGCCCTTGAGCGCGTTCTGCGGTTTCTCCATCGGAAGCTCCAGCATTTGCAGGATGACGGGCTGATCTTTGCCCAGCATCTCGCCGGAAGCGATACGGAACAAAAGTGCGTAGCCGATCTGGCCGGCTGCACCGGTGACTGCGACTCTAACGGGGGATTTTGCCACGGCGAAACAATCCTCCTTTATCAGGGATGGGTGGTTTGGATCGAACGCGCGCCTCAACAGGCCGACGCGTTCGTTGTTTTCTCGCAGGCAGCAAAGGAAGTTGCGTCCTACGAACTTAGCATCCTTGCCGATGGAGAAGTTTTCGTCAAGGTGGTTGGACCAGTTTCACTATGCTTGGAGTGGTTTATCGGAATGCGAGGGCGATAAAGCCGATTCGTGCTTACGCGATCCGATAAACAGGGCTCAACCGCCGCCTACTGCTTCCTTTACGTGACCTTGAAAAAGTGATATTTAAGTCTTGTGAGTTGCAGACCGCGGGTCCGTAGCGCAGTTTCTCCAGCGTGAGAAGCCCAGGCTGGCGCATTGAAAATAATGAAGAATACCGCGGGGCTACACATGCCTCCCGGCTGTTCCATCAGTTTTATTTATGGTTACAAGGGCATCTATCAATTGATTTAATGTGGTTTCGCATCGAATTCCTTGGTAGGTTTGCGGGTAAAGAAAAACAAAATAACGAGAATTCAAGAATTCCTCACCCAGGGCACCGTTAACCCTGGCTGCAACAACGCCAGTTGTTCCTGCGTACAGGGCTTGGGATGGGCCGATCAGCTCGGGTGAGGACAATGTGACTACAACCAAAAAGGAAACACAGGTGGAGAGAGAAACCGCAACGGCCTCCGCCGTAGGGCGCGTGGCCGAGACCGTCGACGAGCACATCGTCGAGATCGTCAGTGACTCCGGCGAAGGCGCCCAGAAGGCGGGTCAGACCTTCGGCACAGTCTGCGCAAAGATGGGCAACGGCGTCTGGACGGTGGAGATCATACCTGCCGAGATTCAGCCCCCGGCCCGCTCGCCGGCCGGCGCCAGCGGGATCCGCATACGCCTCGCGTCCAACTACGTAACCAACATGGGTGACGAGGCGGACGTAGTGGTGGCCTTCAACGAACAGGTGCTCTACTCCCGCATCGCCAACGGCGCCTACAAGAAGGGCACGGCCGTTCTTCTCGAGGACAAGTGGCGCGACGATGCCGTGCCCGAGATCCGTGAGAAGTATGCCAAGGCGGTGGCCGAGTTCAAGGACAACGGTCTGATCGTCCACGAACTGCCCATCGAGAAGGCCTGTCTCGAGATCACGCCGAACCCGCGCCGGGGCAAGAACATGTTCGTGTTGGGCATGCTCTGTCAAATCTACTCGCGGGATATTGGCAAGGCCAGAGATGAGATCGCCACCACCTTCCGGCGCAAGGGCGACAAGGTCATCGGGATGAACCAACAGCTGTTCGACGCCGGTTGCCGGTTCGCCGAAGAGCATATCGACTTCTGCTACGAGGTCCCGCCTCAGGCGGGCCAGGAGGAGCAGAAACAACGCTTTATCGTCACCAACGGCAACACGGCGGTGGGGTTGGGGGTTATGGCCTCGGGCATGGAGCTGGTGTCCATGTACCCCATCACGCCGGCTACCTCGGCCTCTCATTACCTGGCCGACGCTTATCACCAGGTCGGGGGCTTCGTGCATCAGGCCGAGGACGAGATCGCTGCCATCGGCTTCGCCATCGGGTCCTCCTACGCCGGAAAGACCGCCTGCACCATCACCTCGGGGCCGGGTCTCGCGCTCAAGACGGAGATGGTGGGGCTGGCGGTGATGGCGGAGATTCCCCTGGTGATCGTCGTGGTGCAGCGCGGTGGGCCCTCTACCGGGCTGCCCACCAAGGTAGAGCAGGGAGATCTGCTGGCGGCGCTGTACGGCGAACCGGGGGACGCGCCCAAGGTGGTGATCGCCGCGGCGACCATCGAAGAATGCCTGCACTTCGTGATCATGTCACGCAGACTCGCCGAGGCGTTCCGCACCCCGGTGATCCTGCTGACGGACGCAAACCTGGCCACCGGCGTGCAGCCCTTTCCCCGACCCGAGCCAACCATCGACTGGCTGGCTCCTCCCATCGACCAGTCGGAGTGGGACGAGAACATTCCCCCTTATAACTGGGATCCGGAGACCGGTCTCTCCCCCCGCCCGGTTCCCGGCATGCCCGGGGGCGAGTACATACTCACCGGGCTGGCCCACACCAGCGAGAGCAAGGTCGCCTACGACTCGGACTCGAACCAGCGCGGCTGCAACATGCGCAGCCGCAAGTTTGCCGCCCTGGCGAGCACCCTGAAGCCGCCCCAAGTGCACGGCGACCCGGACGGCGACCTGCTGGTGGTCGGCTGGGGCTCGACCATGGGCGCCATCGAGGAGGCGATTGACCGGGCGCAGGCCCAGGAACACAAGGTCTCCTCGGTGCATCTGCGCTTTCTCTCACCCATGGAACCCGGGCTGAAGGAGATATTCCGCCGCTTCCGCAAGGTCATGACCGTCGAAATCAACTACAGCGACGATCCGCAGGCCCCGCTCATCAACGACGACACCCGGCGCTACGCCCAGCTCGCCTGGCTGCTCAGGGCCCATACCCTGATGGACATCGACTGCTGGTCGGCGGTCTTCGGTGCTCCCCTGCAGCCGGGGATGATTTACAAGGTTCTTCTCAAACGCCTCACGGCAATGAACGAGGGGGTAGACAGCTGATGTTCGGATTGAAAGCAGATTGGAGTCTCGAGGTCTTCGAGCGTTACTTCACCCTGGGCGACTACGCCGGGGGCGAGGCGCGCTGGTGTCCCGGGTGCGGCGACCACGGGGTCCTGACCGCCGCGCAGCGGGTGCTGCGCGACGAGCAGCTGCATCCGGAGCTCACGGTCGCGGTATCCGGCATCGGCTGCTCCAGCCGCATGCCCCACTACCTGGGCACTTATGGTTTCCACGGTCTGCATGGGCGGGCCCTGCCCCTGGCCTGCGGTATCAAGTCCCGGCGCCCGGACCTCGACGTCTGGGTGGCCACCGGAGACGGTGACTGCTTCTCCATCGGCACCGCCCACTGGATCCATGCCCTGCGCTACAACATGGATATGACCCTGATGGTCTTCGACAACTCCATCTACGGTTTGACCAAGGCCCAGACCTCCCCCACCAGCCCCATCGGCTTCAAGACCAATACCCACCCGTTCGGCGCCATAATCGCGCCCCTCAACCCGCTCACCGTGACCCTGGGTATAACCAACATCTCGTTCGTGGCCCAGACGGTGGACTGGAACCCACCCATGCTCTACGAGACCCTCAAGGCCGCGCATCGGCACAAGGGCACCGGCTTCGTGCGCATCATCCAGCGCTGCCCGGTGTATGCGGACTCGCTCGCAAAGGAGCTGCAGGGAGATCCGTCCAGGTTCCTGCTGCTCAACCACGAGAAGGGTATCCAGATCGACAAGAGCGCGAGCCGCCAGTTCCCCAATCAGCAGGAACACGACCCTTCGGATCTCGCCAACGCTTTTAAACTCGCGGCCGACACATCCCGGATACCGTTGGGCCTGCTGTACTGGAATCCGGACGCACCCTGTTACGAAGACCTCTCGAGCGCAGGCGTCGAGATGACACCGCATGCAAGGCTGGCCGGTTTCAACGCGGCTTTGGACCGACTCACCATATAAATTCTACCTGTTAAAAAACACATCCGGGACAGGTTGCCGGATTTCCGAGGCAAGGGGAGCTTTTGAAAAATGACAACAACGGAAACAGCCACCGAGGGACGCAAAACCCAGTTGCCGGACGCGGGGCCGGAGACCATTCCGACCCTGCCTACCGCGGTAAAGGACGCCAAGGCCACCCGGGAGCTCATGTTCACCCTGCGCCATTTCCACCTGGGTGACCCGGCGTCGAAGGAAAAGCTGGAGACCGTGGGTGACGACTGTCTTCCCGCCGTGCTGGATCCCTTCCGTGACACCTCCAGACTGCGCTACGACTATCCCCTGTTTTTGTTCCCGCCGGATGCGGAAAAAGCTCCCCGGGAGGCTGAAGAGCTGGCCTGCCCATTGTCCCACTGGCTCCAGGAGGCGGCAGCCTCCTTCGCAGCCGGAAAAGACGAGGCGCGCGTCCTCAAGGACCACGCGCCCTGGCTCGAGCACCACGTACGCCAGTTGCTCCATGACCGGGAGGGGCCTGTTTCCGCCGCCGCCACCCTGGCGGAGTCGTGCCACGCGCTTGGAAGTCACCTGAAACTGTCGGACGCGGACCAGCAACGCCTGGAGAAGGATCTGGAATCGCTGCTCAAGACGGTGCCCAAGGGCGCCCAGCTTTTGGGTTACGGTCGCTATCCCGCCCTGTTCCTGCTCCTGCACGCCATTCGCAGCCAGGTGCTGCCCCGCCGGGTGCGCTTTCAGGACCGGATCGATGAGTGTGTGCGCGCTTTGAAAGAGCTTATCGAGGTCGAGTGGGCAAAGTCGGACGAATCCATCGAGCCCAAGATGGCCCGCGACAGCGTCGGCCCGGCCGGGGCGCTGTTCGATCCCGGCGCCCTGTCCGCGGTAATGGACCATTCACGAGGCTCCCAGATCCTGTCTCAGGAGCGCCGTGGTCGCATCGAGCAGGCCCTGGAGATCCTGGAGTCCTGGGAGCCCGACCCGGTGCTGGTCCGATTTGTCCAGGCCACGACTCTCACTAATCCCTGGCTGAACGAGGCGGACTTCTGCGAGCAGGTGACTGACAGTAATCCCTGCGCCAGGGCGATGGACATCTTCGACCGGGAGGCCGAGACCCTCACCGCCGTGTTCGGTGCCCTGCGCATCGCCCGCCTCGAGATCGACGGCATCTACGATGCCGCGACCCACAACCCCTGGTTCGCCAATTTCAACTGGGAGGCCTTTTCCCAGGACGAACTAAGCCTGGTTCCCTCGCTCATCGCCTTGGAATCGGCGGATCACGTGGCCGGGGACGGGATGCGCTCCTTCTCGAGGTTGCTGAGCTCCGGGCGGCCGGTGCAAATCCTGATCCGGGTGCAGGCCCACAACAACCCCGGCGCCGGCGCCGACGAAGACCCTTTTCAGAGCTTCCGCACCGAGCTGGGTTATCTGGGCATCAGTCACCGCCAGGCCGCGGTAGACCAGTCCTCCGCCGCCCGCCACCAGCACCTGCTGAGTGGCTATCTCGCGGCCCTGGATGCGACCCGCACCAGCCTGCATCTCATCAACACCGGCCTGCGCCACCCCAGCAAGCTGGTTCCCCTCAACGCCTGGCTGGTGGCCGGCGCCGCCATCGAAAGCCGTGCTCATCCCTTCTTCCGCATCAACCCCGAGGCCGGGGATTACTCGGCATTGCGCATGGACTTCGAGGGCAATCCGCAACCGGATCTGGACTGGTCGGTGCATCCATTCCATTACCGGGACGAAAACGGCAACAGCGTCAGTGTGGAGCTGGCCTTCACCTTCGCGGACTATGCCCTCCTGATCGAGCGCCTGCGCGAACACTTTCGCTTCATCCCCCCCGACTGCGACTCGCCCGCCCTGGTGCCCATGCAGGAGTACCTGGCCATGGAGCCGGAGCAGGCCTATCAACGGGTACCCTTCGTCTGGGCGGTAGACGGCAACGCCCTGCTGCACCGCGTCGTGGTATCCCGGGAGCTCGCTCTCGCCAGCCTGGACCGCCTCAACTACTGGCGTACGCTTCAGGAGATGGCCGGTGTGCGCAACCGCTATGTGGACATGGCGGTGGAACAGACGCAGACGGAAGAACGCCAACAGGCAAAGGAGGAACGGGAGCGGCTGCAGGCCGCGCACGCCGAGGAGTTGGAGAAGGTGCGCCGAGAGGCCGCCGGGGACGCCATGCAACGGCTTACCGACGTTCTGCTGGGGATGGATCTGTCGAGCGGGATGCCTGGCGCCTTCATGCCCACGGCGGCCGGCGCCGCCAGAAAGGCCGAGGCACCGCCTGTAGAGGCAGAGCCAACCGCTCAGGAACAGCCGACCGCCGCGGCAGAAGAAGAGGACGAGTTTTCTTTCGACGAGCCCTGGATCGACACCCCGCTGTGTACGAGTTGCAACGACTGCCTCAAGGTGAACCCGCTGCTGTTCGTCTACAACGAAGAAAAGCAGGCCCTGCTCGGTGATGTGAGCTCGGCGACCTTCGCCCAGCTGGTGGAGGCGGCGGAACTCTGTCCCGCCAAGTGTATCCATCCGGGCAAGCCCCTCAATCCGGATGAGCCCGGTCTGGACGATCTGATCGAGCGCGCCGCCCCGTTCAACCAATGAGCAGCTTTATCCTGGCGCCGGCCATCATGACCGGGATCGGTTTGCTGTTTGCCGTTATCCTGGCGGTGGCCTACCGCTACCTGAAGGTCCAGGAGGACCCGCGCATCGAGGAGACCGAGGATCTGCTGCCGGGCTCCAACTGCGGGGCCTGCGGACAGCCCGGCTGTCACGCGTTCGCCGAAAAACTCGTGGAGGGTGCCGTGCAGCCAAGCCAGTGCACGGTGGCCGGCGCCGATGTGATCGACTCGGTGGCAGAGTTGCTGGACGTGGATCCGGGTTCGCAGGAAAAGCGCGTGGCCCGCCTGCACTGTGCCGGGGGCCGGGGCCAGGCCTACCAGATCGCCGAATATCGAGGCTTCGACAGCTGTCACTCCGCTTCCGTGGTATCCGGAGGCGGCAAGGGCTGCGCCTGGGGCTGTCTGGGCCTGGGGGACTGCCAGCGCGCGTGCACCTTCGATGCCATCCACATGAACACCAACGGCCTGCCCCTGGTAGACGTGGACAAATGCACCGCCTGCGGCGACTGCGTGGAGGTCTGCCCCCGGGATCTGTTCGA
>JAUXGQ010000131.1 GCA_030621975.1 Gammaproteobacteria bacterium
CTGTATGCATTCTGGGCATCGGAATACAAGGTCATCACGGATCGTTTGTTTGCCACTACCGCCATTTGATCAACCCCTGGGCCAGAAAAGAAAAAGGCGCACAGTATAACTCAAAACTGCGCGCCTAGGGGCCTGTCGGACTTAGGGGTCCGTAGCGAGGGAAAGCGGGATCGAGTCAGATTTTTCGATCGATTGAGGAGAATAGTTGCCCCTATTTGACGAAATCGATCGAAAAATCTGGCCGATATCCGCTTTTCCGCAGTAGGACATCCTAAGTCCGACAGGCTCCCTAGGGTTATGAGTGACGACCAAGTCAATGAACGTCTTTCCAGTATTCCTTTTTCAACAGATAGGCCAATACGAAAAACACCGCCAGGAACAACAGGACGTAGATCCCCAACTGCTGCCGCTCGAGTTTCATCGGTTCCGCCGTGTAGGCAAGAAAATTGACCAGGTCCCCTATCATCCCGTCATACTCGGGCGGGGTCAACTCACCCGGGGTTTCCAGGTCAAAGCGTTCGAATATCTTTCTCTTGATGCCATATTCATCCGTCTCTTCCCGGAACACGGCCGTTTGAAAACCTTGCTGCTCCCAAAGTACATGGGGCATGCCGACATCGGGAAACACGATATTGTTCACACCCCAGGGTCGCGAAGGATCAACATAGAAACTGCGCAGATAGCTGTACAGCCAGTCGATCCCCTGCTTCTTCGTGCGCACCATCAGGGTGAGATCCGGCGGCGCAACCCCGAACCAGGCCGTGGACTGGGCCGGATCCATCGCGATCGTGATATTGCTACCGATTTTCTTCCCGGCAAACATCAGATTGTCCATGACTTGCTGGTCCGTCAGGCCGAGATCCCGGCCCATTCGGTTGTAGCGCATGTACTTCAACGAATGACACCCGGCGCAATAATTGAAATAATACTTGGCACCCCGCTGCAGCGATGCCTGGTCGCTCAGATCGATGTTGGCACTGTCGAGATGCACGGCACTCGAACTCATTGCAGCCAGAGGCACCGCAGCCAATAGTACTCCCAATATCAGCTTTTTCATTTGGTTACCCTCTCTGGCACGGGCTTGGTCTTATCCAGTTTCGTGTAGATGGGCATGAGCAGAAAAAACAGGAAGTACAGGATCGAGAACAAGCGGGCGAAGTTGGTCGACAGGGGCGTTGCCGGCTGCGTGCCCAGGTAGCCCAAGGCAACGAAGCTGACGACAAAAACTGCCAGCGCGATCTTGAACAGCGGGCCCCGGTAGCGCACCGATTTGACCGGGCTGCGGTCCAACCAGGGCAACAGGAACAGCACGAATATGGCCGCGCCCATGGCCAGTACGCCGCCGAATTTGTCCGGCACCGCGCGCAGGATGGCGTAAAAGGGCGTGAAATACCACAGGGGCACGATGTGCTCCGGCGTCTTCAGGGGGTCGGCCGGGAGAAAGTTGTCGGGCTCCAGGAACCAGCCACCGAACTCCGGCATGAAGAAGAGCACCACGGAGAACAGCGCCAGGAACACGATCACGCCGACGATATCCTTGACCGAGTAATAGGGATGGAAGGGAATGCCGTCCGCGGGCGCCGTATCGCTCCAGCGGTTCCCCTTGGGGCCCTTTTTGATCTCGATGCCGTCCGGATTGTTGGAGCCCACCTTGTGCAAGGCGACGATGTGGACGAACACCAGGATGATCAACACCAGGGGAACGGCCACTACATGGAAGGCGAAGAAACGGTTCAAGGTCGCATCCGCCACCACATAATCGCCGCGGATCCAGAGCGCCAGGTCGTCACCCACGACCGGGATGGCCCCGAACAGGGAGATGATCACCTGCGCGCCCCAGTAAGACATCTGACCCCAGGGAAGCAGGTAGCCCATGAACGACTCGGCCATCAGGGCCACGTAGATGATCATGCCGAAGATCCAGAGGAGTTCCCGGGGCTTGCGATAAGAGCCGTACAACAAGGCTCGGAACATGTGCAGATAGACCGCGATGAAGAAAAACGAGGCGCCGGTGGAATGCATGTAGCGAAGCAGCCAGCCCCAGTCCACGTCGCGCATGATGTATTCCACGGAGGCAAATGCTACTGCGGCATCGGGTTTGTAGTTCATGGCCAGCCAGATCCCCGTGACGATCTGGTTGACCAGCATCAGTATGGCCAGGGAACCGAAGTAATACCAGAAGTTGAAATTCTTGGGGGCGTAGTACTGTGCCAGGTGCTCGTTCCACACCTTGGTCAGGGGGAAGCGGTCGTCTATCCAGCCGACCACGTTGGTTAGCATACTCATCAGGCTGCTCCTCCATCTTCACCGATCAGCAGGTCGGTGTTTGACAGGTACTGGTGGCGTGGAATCACCAGGTTCAACGGCGCAGGCACACCCTGGTAGACGCGCCCGGCCAGATCGAAACGCGAACCATGGCAGGGGCAGAAGAAACCGCCTTTCCACTCGGGACCGAGGTCTGCGGGCGCCACGTCAGGGCGGAAGGTCGGCGAACAACCCAGATGGGTGCATATACCGATGGCCACGAAATATTCGGGTTTGATGGAACGTACCGGGTTTTTGCAATAAGAGGGCTGCTCGGATTGCATGGATTCCGGATCGCTGAGGACTGAATCCAGGTCTGGCAGGGCATCGAGCATGGCCTGGGTCCGAGATACGATCCAGACCGGCTTGCCCCGCCATTTGACGCGCATTAACTGGCCTGCTTCAAGCTTGCTGATGTCCGCTTCCACAGGCGCCCCGGCCGCTTTGGCCCGGGCGCTGGGTTGCATGGAACTGATGAAAGGAACCGCAACAAAGCCCGCGCCTACGGCCCCCATCGCGCTGGTTGCGGCAACAAGCACCCTGCGCCGCTTGATATCCACGCCATCTGCGCTCATAGCTGTTAACTCCCCCCGAACTGGCTGGACGGACATGGCCATAGACCAGCATAATTTTCATATTTTTGAATATGCTGATTTAGGCTCACAAATAGACCGATTATTCTCCACCAACCCCCCCCTCAGGTCAAGGTCAAACGGGGTTGGGAATATCGATGAAGCGGTGCTCGACGGAGAACACTTCGGCGAGACGCTCCCCCAGGGCCATGACGCCGTAGCGCTCGGTGGCATGATGCCCCGCAGCGAAGAAATGCACACCCAGCTCCCGCGCCTGGTGCACCGTCTGCTCCGATACCTCGCCGGTAACGAAAGCGTCGAGTCCAAGCTCCGCGGCATGCAGGATTGCGCCCTGCGCAGCGCCGGTGCACCAGCCGATCCGCTCGATCGTCCGCTCGCCGGGACCGATGTGCAGCGGTCGGCGGTTGAGCCTTGCGCCGATCATGGCGCCCATCTCGGCACCGGACAGCGGTTTTTCGATGCGACCGTGCCAGAATAACCCCTGCTGCCCCTGGTCCGGTTGCGCGTCGACAAAGCCCAACCGGTCGGCCAGCTGACGGTTGTTTCCCAGTTCCGGATGCGCATCCAAGGGCAGGTGATACGCCAGCAGACTGACGTTTTCGCGCATCAGATCCCGGATGCGCCGGCCCTTGATCCCCGTCAGCGCTGCGGGCTCTCCTTTCCAGAAATAGCCATGATGCACGAGCAGCGCATCGGCGCCGCACTCCACCGCCGCATCGATCAACGCCTGACAGGCGGTGACGCCGGAAACCAGCCGGCGCACCGCATCGCCTGCCTCGATCTGCAACCCGTTGGGGCAATAGTCGTCGAATCTGTCCACCTCCAACAGCGAGTTGCAATAGGCTTGAAGTTCAGAAACACTGACCGTCACTCGATACCCTCCTGCAAAAATCGCTCCGTCATGCTAGGTTACAAATATGGAGAATCCGGAAACGTAAATATTCACCACGGAGGCACAGAGTACACGGAGATCGCCACATTTTTATAAAAAACCTCCGTGCCCTCTGTGCCTCCGTGGTGAATAGATACCCGGAAAATACGATTTAACAGAGCGATTCATCTGTATCCAAACCGTTCGCGCGCCGGCATGAGACTTCGGAAATTTTTGTCATTCCTGTTCACCAGCGTTGTCGCCGGTCTGGCCGCGACTTTTGCCGTTTTGTTAATCAAGCCCCAGATGCTGGAGCCGCAAACTGGCGGCGGCTCGCCCCCGGTCGAGCCTGAGCAACACTCGGCGGCCGTGTTCCCGGCTTCAGGCCCGGTTTCCTACGCCCGGGCAGTGGCCCGGGCAGCCCCTTCCGTGGTCAACATCTACGCCACCAAGCTCACCACCGAGGACAAGCTGGAACCGATCGATAATGCCCTGCTGAGACAGTATTACGGCAGACGCTATTCGCGGCAGCGGCACCGCCAGAGCAGCCTGGGCTCGGGGGTAATCGTCAGCCCGGAAGGCTACCTGCTGACCAACAACCATATCGTCGAGGACGCCAAGCAGATCGAGGTGGTTCTGGCCACGGGTAAAAGCGTACCTGTGCGCATGGTGGGAAACGACCCGGAGTCGGATCTGGCGGTATTGAAGATCGAAACCCAGGACAGGCTCCCCAGCATCCCACTGGGGAATTCCGAGACCCTTGCCGTGGGTGACGTGGTTCTCGCCATCGGCAACCCGTACGGGGTTGGCCAGACGGTAACCATGGGCATCGTCAGCGCGACGGGGCGCAGTCATCTGGACATCAACACCTTCGAAAACTTCATCCAGACGGATGCCGCCATCAACCCCGGAAACTCCGGTGGCGCGCTGATCAATGCCCAGGGCGAGATGGTGGGGATCAGTACCCTCATCTTCTCCGAAAGCGGCGGATCCCAGGGGATCGGCTTCGCAATCCCAACCGCGCTGGCTCAGGGCGTGATGGAGCAGATCGTCCGCAACGGTCGCGTGGTACGCGGCTGGCTGGGCATTACCGGGCAGGATGTCACCCCCCATCTGGTCGAATCCTTTGCCCTGCACGACGTCGACGGCATCCTGGTATCGCGGGTTCTGAAGGACGGTCCGGCGGACCGGGCGGGCATCTGGCCCGGAGACGTTATCACCCGTATCAACGGCCTGATACCCACCGATGTCGATGATGTGCTCAACATCATTGCCGGGAAACCGCCGGGCAGCAGGATGCACTTGGAAGGCTGGCGGGGTAAAGAAAAACTGGACGTCTATGCGGTGGTCACCGAGCGGCCGGCAGATGCGATCCGCCGGATACGCACCGGCCGCACGAACTGATCCAGGATCTATTCACCACAGAGACACAGAGGGCACAGAGGGCACAGAGGGCACAGAGGGCACAGAGAGAATAACAGCTAACATTAAACAGGCCTGTAAATTTCCAGGAACGCCCTGTAAGCACTCTGGGGTCAGTCCTTTAGAGAAACCTTTTAATTTTACAAACTCTGCGCCCTCTGTGTCTCTGTGGTGAAATATTCGGGCGTTTTCTAATTGGGATGAGGGTACACAATGCACGCCAACGGGTTTTTCGTCACCGGCACTGACACGGGATGCGGCAAGACGGAGGTCAGTCTCGCCCTGATGCGCCTGCTGCAGGATCAGGGGCGGAGCGTGCTGGGCATGAAGCCGGTGGCCTCAGGGGCTGATTCGACCCCCCGGGGATTGCGCAACGACGACGCCCTGCGGCTCCAGGCCCAGGGGTCATTCCAGGCTGACTACGAGCGGATCAATCCTTTTGCCTTCGCACCGCCTGTAGCGCCGCACATCGCGGCGGCGCAGGCCGGTGTGACGATCGACGCCGATGCGATCGCCGAGGCATTCAACTGGCTTTCCCGGCGCGCCGACAGGGTCGTCGTGGAAGGTATCGGCGGCTGGAAGGTTCCGCTGGGTCCCGATCATGACACTGCGCAACTTGCGCCGCGGCTCGGACTGCCCGTGATCCTGGTGGTGGGGCTGAAACTGGGATGCCTCAATCACGCCCTGCTCAGCGCGGAAAGCATCCGGGCCAGCGGCGCCAGACTCGCCGCCTGGGTCGCCAATACCCTGGACCCGGATATGCC
>JAUXGQ010000100.1 GCA_030621975.1 Gammaproteobacteria bacterium
CCCCCAAAGGGTAAAAGGACAAAGCGCAGAGTGTCAAAGGTCCTGGGCGAGACGAAAACCGATGTCGCCGAACCCGGAGACGGTGTAGTCCACGTCGCGGCTCGCCGAGCGGCGGTTCCACGGTTCGCTGTACCAGGAGCCACCGCGGATCACACGCCGGCCGCAATCCCCCAAATCCGCCTCTCTCCAGGCGGAGCCGTCGCTCGGCGCGCCCTCGTAATTGTCGTGCCAGCAGTCCTCCACCCACTCCCAGACGTTGCCCGCCGTGTCCTGGAGACCGAAGGGATTGGGCGCGAAGGAACCCGCCGGCGCCGTCTGTCTGCCGTCCCACTCGCTCCCGCAGCCGCCACAGTTGGCCCAGACTTTGTCGTTCTCGCGGATTTTGTCGCCCCACCAATAGCGGGTGGTCGTTCCGGCGCGCGCCGCATACTCCCACTCGGTCTCTGTCGGCAGACGCAACCCCGATGCGAGCCGCACCTGGGAGGCATCGTGGAAGCTTACTTGCTCCGCGGGACGCAAGTCATCGCCGGTGAAGTGGCTCGGTCGCTGGCCGGTCAATCGAAACAGTTGTCCCTGGGTCAACTCGTGCCTGGCCATAAAGAACGGAGGGACGGTGACCGGATGGACGGGGCGCTCGTCCTCCCCGCCACCTGCCTCGGAGCCCATTCTAAAGCTCCCGCCCGGTATCAGCACCAGCACCATCCCGGTCTTCGCGGTGACCTGCAACCTGCCATCCGGGCCGCGCTGCGGGACCTCCCCACTCAGGACATGGGCGAACTCCCACAGGCCGGAGTCCGGGTCTGGCCCCAGGGGCACCAACCCAACCCGTGGTTTCAGCGTCAGCCCCGCATAGCGAGGGTTCGCCGCTATCGACTCGATGGCAGGGGTCCAGGCCTCGAGGCGCACCGCTTCCACGAGCCGTCCGATCTTCCCGTCCGGATCCCCCTTTTCGAAAAACGCCGACAGCGATTCCACATCTTCGAGCAGGCCACGGAGGTCAGGATGCCTTATGTCGCCCAGCGCCTCTTGCGCATCCCGGAAGCGTTCCAAAGGCAGACCGGCGATGGTCTTCTCAAGGGCGTCCAAAGCCTGCCGGCAATCGGTCACCTGCCCCTCGATCCCGGCGAACGCGGCATCCCGGGGCGAGAACAGAAGCGCACAGTCGTCCTTGTGCCTGCCGACTTCACGAGCCATCCGGACCGCTTCTGCCAGCGCCTTCAATGACTCGACCCGGTCTACGCCATCCCGGTGGAACCAGGGGTTATCAGCGACCCCCCGCAAGTCTCGAACGAGGTCCTTGACGATTCGGTGTTGAAAACTGATGGGTTTGTTCTCTTCCTCTTCCAGACGCTTCAAGGTATCTTCGTGTTCGTTCAGACCCGTCGACATCTCGGAGAGGGACAGAAGCGCCGTGGCACAGCCCTTCGCGGTATAGTTCCTAAGCTGCTCGTCGCGGAGGGAGTCAGGTGCAAACACCAGGGGGCATTGCCCCTTCAGCTGGTCGAGCTTCTCTGCGTGAACGAAGGCGGTCACCTGATTCAGGCTGGTCTGTGCCCTGGCCCACAACAGGAACATCACGACTGTCAGGGCGGCCGTTGCGCCCATTCCCGCAAGGACCAAATTCCGGGCCTTGCGACGGGCCTGTCGCACCGTCTGCTCCGAGGTGTCCAGAAACGCCATGGACACCTCAAACGCCGGATGGTAACGCTGCGCCCACGTCTGGTTGGGCCGCTCCCGCTCCCGCCACTCCACGCCGTGGCTCAGATCAGGGTCGCCCCACAGCCGCGCCTTCTGCGCCTGGTGCAACACAGCGGTCTCCGCCAGACGGTGATAGGTGCGGGCCGACTCCGTCTCTTCGGTCACCCACTCTCGCAGGCGCTCCCAGACCCGCATCAGGCTCTCATGGGAGATATCCACCACCGTGTCGGGGGCCAGTGCCTTGCCCACGGGTGGCATCAGGAAGGAACAGCCGGGGCGGCGGAAGGCCTCCACCACGGCCTTGACCTCCTCGAGCGAGGCCTCCACCCCGGCGGCGAGCCGATCCAGCCGTGTCGCCCGGCGCACGCCACGCCCGTCTTCGTTCTTGTCGGTGAGGGCCTTGAACATCCTTTCCGCTAGCTGTCGTCGCCGGGCGCCGGTCAGCGTAGCGTAGATCTCGTCGGCGTGCTGAGAGAGCGCTGAGGCCATGCGGCCTGCAGTCTCATAGTGGGTTGTGTCCAGCGGTGTATCGGGGGTGCCAAGGCCGAACCAGCGGTCCCAGGTCCGCATCAGGGCGTGCTGCAAGACGGGGAGCTGATCCGGGTTATCTCCGACATCGTTCAGCAGCCGCTGCACCAGCCGAGGCTCGATCTCGCGGCCGGCGACCTCGACCGGAGCAACGATGGCCTCACGCCGCTGCTCCCGGGTCAGTCTCGGGATCAGATACTGGGCGTCGTTGATGGTCTCGGGCAGATCTCGAAACTCGGCGCAATCGCCCAGGTAGTCCGAGCGCATGGTCAGCACCACGTAGAGTCGGACGTCCGCCGCGCGGCTTCCCTCCAGCAGCAGTTTGACGAAGGTCGCCGCGTCCTCGCTGCCGCGCCGGTCTCCGGACTCACGCTTGAAACGGAACACCTCCTCGAACTGGTCCACCACCACCAGGAGAGGCTCACCAGCGGGAAGCCGGGCCTGTCGCAACATCTCCGCCAGACCCAGGGCGCTGCGGCGCAGAGTGACCTGGGCCAGGGTGGCCTCGAGGCTCCGCTGTTCCTCGCTCGACCGTTCGCCGGCCGCTCCGAGGACTAAGGGATCGGTGAGCGCCCGTGCCAGTTCGCCGATCGGGTCGCCACCCGGACGGAATATGGCGATCCGCCATTTAGCTGTAGTGCCCGGCAGTGCACCCTCGCGAAGGGCGGGGATCAGGCCTGCCCGCACCAGGGAGGACTTACCGCTGCCCGAGGTGCCTACGACCGCCAGGAATCTGTTACGGGCCAGCTTGCGCACCAGCTCCCGGGTGTGCACCCCCCTGCCGAAGAACAACGGCGCGTCCTCCGGCTCAAAGGGGCGCAAGCCGGGAAACGGGCTGGCCGGGTCGTGGGGCTGCACCGGGTGCTTCGCGACCGGCTCGCCCGGTCGGGCCGCGGTGGTCTCAGCTGCCCCACCACCGCCATCCCGCTGCTCAGCCGCCTGATTTCCCCCAACACTATCGGGTATCTCGGGAAGCTCCAGCCCCAAGCGACGCAGCAGTGCCAGGGAGGCCGGACCGTAACCGGCCTCCTCGCCGCACGCCGGTCCGGCGAAGGCGAAGCTGGCAGGGGCATTTGGAGTGACCGGTACCTGCTGTGCCCGCGTCAGAAGGTATTGCGACGCCAGATGCTTCAGCTCGGTGCAAGAGTGCCGGGCCGCGGCCGCCCGGATGGGCCGCAGTGGCCCCCGGTCCGGGAGATCGACCAGAAGCGCGAACGCCTGCCGCCGTTTTGCCTCTCGGGCACCGTGATACTCCCCGGGGAAGTGGGCCATGAACAGCGGCAGCGCCTTCTCCGCCAGCGCGACGCGCTCGTGCCAATCCGGCGGGGGCGAATCGGGCGCGGCATCGGGTTCCGCTGTCGACTCCCCCGTAACCGGTGCAAGCGCCGCCGCAATCCGCCGCCGGTAAAGCATCTGCGCGAGCAGCGACAGGACCAGAAAAACAGGGAGGATGAACGTCAGGGTCCAAAACCAGGGTTCGGGCCCCCACTCCGATAGCAGACTTATGAGGAGCAATATGCCCCCGGAGGTCAGGATCGCCAAGGGACGGACGCGCTGGGCGATCAACCGGCGTGCGGCGGTCTCCAGACCAGGAGGCAGGGGTTGGAACAGGACGCTGAAGGAAGGCTCCAGGACCGGCCCCCGCAGCAGGGTTTCCAAGCCCTTGAAGAGCAAGGTGATCCATAGCCATTCGTCCGGCCTCCAAACATCACCGGGCTGCAGGAATATGATCAGCGGAAGAACCGCCACCAGGGCTAGCGGGAGCGCCTGCAGCCCGTACTCAGGTCCGAAGCGGCGGGTCAGCCATCGCGCCGGATAACCGCGGAAGAGCGCTTCTACGACCTTCAGCAGGAAGAAGAATATTGCCAGCACCAGAACCAATTCCCATAAGCCTGATCCACGTCCTGAAGCTTGTGCAGTCAAGGCCCCTAGAAACCCCAAGTCGACGAGGTAGTGGGTAAGCGTCATCACAAGGACGAGTCCGCTCAATACCAGGACGTAGTTATTCTGTAGTGGCCGGCCGCCTGTCGCCGCCGACACGGCATCGTACCGCCGCGTGGCTTCTGTAAACTCCCGGCACGGTCGCTTCCCCAGCGCCCACAAGGAAAGCGGGGCCACAAGCAGCCCCGCCCCCGCCACGGCAAAAAGGAAGCTTACACTCGCAACGTCGCGCCACAGCAGCCCCTCTGCCACCCCCATCAGTAAGACGACTATGAGAAATCCGAACAGGGTCATCGTCAACGCCAGACCGCTCAACAGGCGGCTCAGCCTTGGGGATTGGGCGGGCCCGAACACCCATGCTGCCGCCCCCCAAAACAGCAGATCCAGGACACCCAGCACCGGCGCAAGGGAGACGAACAGGGCCGAGCCGACCCAGAGCAAGACTGCTCGCTCCCCGAACCAATGCAAGCCCGCGGCAAACAGCAGGTCGAGCGCAAGTACCCCGCCCAGCGTGAGAAACGCGAGGCGCCGGAAGCCGAACCGTTCCAGCAGGGTGGAGAAGCCCCAGCGGACGGCGAAGGCGGCGAGACCCGACACCACGTAGAGCAGGGGCAGCAACCAGGCGAGAGTCCGCGGCTCAGCCGCTGTCACGAAGACGGCCGTCCCGCCGGAAAAATAGGCCGCCGAGAAGGTACCGAGGCAGAAGGCCAGTGCTGCCAACCAGAGGGCAAGGCGACCCTCGCCAGGGTGCATCCCCAGCCAACGCCGCAGCCTTCCGGGCGGAACCGGCTGTGCCGTGACGGTCTGCGGGATGGCTGCCATGTTGCTACGCCTTGTCGCCCATCGGCAAACTCGGGAAAGCGGCCTCGCGGTTGGAGGCGCCGCATGGGATCGGCATCTGATTGGGTCGGCTCATCCGCGCCTCCCCCCTGGGTTCTGATCGAGCCTGCCCAGAAAGCCGCTCAGCAGGTCGGGCGCAAAACCGTGGAACGCCTTGATCACATCATCGACTTCGCGGGTTCGGTAGCGGGCCTTGCCCTTGGTTTCGGGTGCGGCCAGGTAGACGGCAGAGGCTCGCTTCGTGGAGGGAGTTTCGACCAGGTCGAGGAGCATCCTGCTCAGCCAGCCCTCGTCGGCGCTGCCATAATAGAGCAGCACCCCGTCCGCGATACGCAGCTTGTCCTGGTGGTCTGCCCGGATTCCGGCCTCGTCCCCGTGGAACAGTGGACGCTTGACCTCGAAGCCCCGATCGTAAAGATAGTCGTCGAGCTCCTGTACCGCGTCCTCATCCCGCTCGTCGAACACCAGGTATAACCGTCTAAGCCCATTGGCCTCGGCAGGTTTCGCCTGGTTCTGCTGGAGCTTGTCGTGGACCACGCTCTTGAGCTCTTCCAAGGTGGTCTCCAGCACGCTGTCATGGACACTCAGATGAGGGTCGTTGTTCAGGGCGTCGACAAACTCGATCTGGCGCTGATCATCAATCTTCAGATCCCGCGGCATCCAGACCAACCGGCTGAGCTTGCCCAGTTTGCTGTAACGGGTGGCGACGGCGTTCTGGATCTCGAGCAAGGACTTATCACGAGCCTCCGGCACCACACCATAGAAGGCACCCACCGGGTGGATGGAGAGCTCGGATCGCTCCAGGAAGCCTTCGATGACCGCGTCCAGGTCATCGCCTGCAACGGGCAGCCGACGGTCCGGCAGGACCCGGTGCCCGTGCGCCGTGAGTTCGCGGCGGATCTGATCCCGATCATCCGCCAGATCCGAGGTGGTCTCGGCGAGATAGATAGTGGTGCCGGTGGGCTCAACTGATTGCCCGCTCCGAAGCATCTCCAGGAGCTGCTTGATATCCTGCGCCAGGTCGTCGAGGACGCGCCAGAAGTCCAGTTCAAGCTCCTTGCCGAAGGCCCGATTGAACTCGCGCCAACGCCCGGTCTCCGGCTCCTCCTTGTAGAAAGAGTAGCCCAGCGCACCCTGTACTTCCTCCGGCTGCTGCTCGATCGGTGTCTTCATGACCTTGAAGATGCGGGACTTGTTGTGGACAAACAGTTCGCCATTTTTCCGCGCGTGCTCGCAGAAGGTGGTCAGCTCCCGCTGACACCACTCTGACTTCGGGTACCGGGGGGAAAGCACGGTCACCAGGACGGCGGCATGCATCAGCTGATCTATGATCTCCTCATTGAGCAGGTCGTTGCCGCCGAGCTTCTTGTCGCACCAGATTCTGGGGTCCTCACCCAACAGCTGACTCAGGC
>JAUXGQ010000025.1 GCA_030621975.1 Gammaproteobacteria bacterium
CAGCCCTTACGCACCGGTTGGGCGCGGGTTTCGATTCCAAGTCGATCTTGCCGGAGCGCCTTTTCACGAACGTGCTATCGCCAAGAATCCTTTCATCACCAATTTTTCGCTCGAGTGTCCCCTTGCCGAAAGAAGTGTTGATCAGGTGGGCAAGAACAACAGCCGAAATGGATCTGCTGGTCCGCTATTCGCGGGGCAATGGGAAAGTGTCATGGATGAAACGGCTAGTGAACTGGAGGCTGCCTTGGATACATTGGGGAAGCCGTCGCCATGGAGTGCGGATATTAAGGTTACGGACGATTTTCTTGATCCCCTATTTGAAAAGTTTTTCAAAAAACTTGGCTTGCCTAATCTGATGCGCGAGACTGATTATCATGAGTTGGCGAAATTTGTTCAATCAGATGCACTTGGCCCAGAAGTGAAGGTCGTGCTCGATGCTATACAGCATGTAGCTGATCGGTGATGAGGAAGCAGGCTGATTTGAAAGGATGGATCCACTGAGTTTACTAGAGAGTTAGATCTGTTTGATTCATCATTCTCTACTGTGTTGCCGCAGTGAGAATGGGCATGCAATCCCAAGTCCTGCCAAGCAAAAGCCTGCCATTCTGTTTCTTTGCCCGTTTCTTTCCGTCGGCCCCCCATCCGCCCCACTGTTTGAAGAAGAAGGCCACGTTTTGTTCTTCACACTGGCGCTGAACATTGACTACCCATACCTGTTTCATGGGACGGGCCTTCGGGCCGGATTCGCCACCGACAATGACCCAATGAATTCCGTTCAGGTCGATCTTTCCGAGATCTTCAAGCAATGGTTCCACGGATAGAAACCGAATCTGCGCTGTGATGTCTCGGAGCGCGTCGATCCGCGGTAGTCCGTGTTTCCTGTTCTCGACCGATACGCCGAGCCAGGCATTCTGCGGCGCGTCGTAATGACTGAAGAATTCCGGCAGCCGGTCAGCGCGTTTAGTCAGTATTTGATAAGTGTGTTGAGGGGTCTGTCTGATGACATCAAAGACCTGCCGGATAAAGGTGTCAGGGACATCTTCATGGAATAGGTCACTCATGGAATTGACGAAATATACGGTGGGCTTCTTGCGCTTCAGGGGTTCCGCCAGGCGTTCCGGCAACAAGGTCAGGTTGAAAGCATTCTCGTAGCCGCGTGCGCCCATGGCTTGGAGTCGTTTCGCCATGGTTTCGGCGTAGCAGTGCTTGCATCCCGGAGATATCTTTGTGCATCCGGTTACCGGGTTCCATGTCTGCTCGGTCCATTCAATGGCGGATTGTGTGGTCATTGCTCTGTCCTTTGTAGACGTTCGTTGTTGTCGAAATGCACGGGCCTTTTAGGACGGTTACCGTGGGCATCGAGATTTACCACTTTGCCTTCCTCGATAAGTTCCTTGAATGCCTGTTGCAGATAGGCTTTGAGCAGATAGTGTTTGATCCCACTGTGTTCCCTGCCTTTACCGGCCAGTTGCATAAATTATCTGCCCAGGAGCGTTTTCGCTTGATAAAAAGCGGTATTATCGGGACAAAACGGCGTGTGGCTTAAGGTCACTCCTGGTGAGGTTAAGCCACATAGGAAAGTAGGATGTGGTGAGTGAAACGAACCGCATCGGTCGAAACAGATGCGCTTCGCTGCGCTCAGCACATCCTACAAGCTTTGCTCAAGGTTCTTGGCACCTGACACGCAAGACCACGAATTTATGCAACAATCGGGTTAAGCTTAGCCTCAAATAAATCTGTCCCCTTTGTCCCACCCTTTGTCCAGGGTAGTAGCGTCACCCCTGTTGTCCGCATCAAAGCCGGTCGACCGCGCCGATTATCTTGTTTACAGGAAATTTCTACTCCGGCAAGTTTCCGGAGGCCGCCAGGCGCTGAAAAACACAAGCGGCGTCGTGCACTGCTCGAGCTCCCTTGGACACCGAATACGGGCCTGTTGCGAGCACGCGGTTCTCCTTTTCGTCGATGTGCGGCAGGACTCCAAACCGAAGAATGAACATCATCATGACGAAAACGACCAGGAGTCCGATTAGCACGATCGCTAGAGTACGTTTGACTGGATCACTCCTTAACGGATTACCAGGGCTGAGAGCCCAAATTTTGATAAGCCGCCTTCGGAGAGACGGCCCCAATAGTGTGGTGCAGCCACACTGTTCTCTGCGTCGTCCGCCCGAAAAGCTAATCATGTGCTAAGGCACACAGTCTCATGCGGTCGGCCGCTGTTCGTTCGCACCGTCCAATAGCACCACTGCTGCATAACGGCGTGCTTAAGCGCCGCGTCTATTGGGCGACTGTACTTGTATTCCAGGTATAACCCCGCGTTCACCAGAGCAAACGCGACAGCGACTGAGTCAGCTGGAAGGCTTTATATGTTCTGTTTTTCATCCGGAAGCGATTAAGCAGAGCGACAATTGGGGCGCCGCATTTCTGGGTCGGGTCGACCGGATGTCAGCTAAAAATCGCCTTCTCCGATCGGCTCATTACCCGTTCGGAGAAACCCGCTTCCCGAAGCATAGTAGATGGAAATCGGCGATTCATTACGTAGCATATCGATGACTCCAATAAGTGCAGACTCAGGCATATACATCCTGATAAAGCCACTACTAGACTCAGTATCATTCGGAATCGCCTGTCCTTCCGGAAGGAAATAAATATACGCTACCGCTTTGTTACCATCTTTGAGCCGAAGGACTGACCGATTGTTTGCATACCCATTAGCTCCACCGTGGAATTGATAGTTGTACTGCGTGACCTGATTTGTTGTTGGCATGTTTTCCTCCTTGGATTGAATTCTCTTGATTCGTTCTGCTATTGAGTCGAGCACTTAAACTGCGACTCAAAGTATCCGTAAGCCTTTTCGCTACTTCTGCAGGGATTCCTTTACGGTATGTGCGAACTTGTTGCACTTGTCTGTTGCTTCACAAGACGTCTCAGTCTTCGCCCAAAACGTAGAGGCTCGACACCCGCTGGAAACGCAGCCGTATGGACTGCACACGTTTGCGCTAACCGGCTGGCGAAGGAGCGTCAGCGACTGAGGCGGACCGAGTTGAGCGCTTTGTTCGGTCTCTTCTATCTACAAGCGTGCAACCGGGTCTTTTCTGCCTTTCCTTTAGCTCAGCAACCATTTCTGCAAGGTTGTAATTATGCTTAGCGGTAAAAGAATCTCTGTTTCTCCAAACCTCATTGATAATTTCATCTCTATTCGAGATTAGCAGTTCTGCCAGTTCTTGCACTTCTTCGTCGATTTGAAGTTCAGGAATTTCATTTAGAACGGCAAGTCTTCGGTCCGCCGCATCAGGATTACCCGCCGATGCTTCTATGATCGTCAACTCCGAGGTACAAAGATCGTAATCTCCCCTCGCCACTTCCCACCACTCCGTTGTAATGTGCTGCCATGCAGCCGCTCTTACGTCTCGGCTCGGCCGTGCCGTAAGGTAGCTTGGGCGCTCTGATTTTTCCTATCGGTTGAGCTGAGTATTGTGCCCCTAACTAAGCGTTATTTAGATTGAGATTGCAGATATGACCGAAGCCGACTCAACTAAATTAGTAATCTGCATTAGGAATGATGACTATCCTGCTTGGTTGGAGAAGAGAAAAATATACGAAGCAACTCCAGATCCTGATGCAGAGAGGCATCATCAGATTCGTGTGGTAGATGAGTCTGGTCAGGATTACTTATACCCGGCAGACTATTTCGTTCCTGTAACGCTTCCCAGGAAACCGAGCCAAAACCCGGTACCTTACCGCGGCAGTTCGGACCTGCCCATCAGGTACTCATCCACGGCGCGCGCCGCCTGGCGGCCCTCGCGGATGGCCCAGACGACCAGCGACTGGCCCCGGCGCATGTCGCCGGCGGCGAAGACGCCATCGACGGAGGTCTTGTAGGCTTGCGGGCCTTCCGTGGCGCCCCGCACGTTACCGCGGGCGTCTTGTTCCACACCCAGCTGCTCCAGCATGCCCTCATGCACGGGGTGCACGAACCCCATGGCCAGACAGACCAGGTCGGCCTTGAGCTCGAACTCCGAACCGGGCGCCTCGGACATCTGCCAGTTGCCCTTGTCATCCTTGTGCCAGTCCACCTTGACGCAGCGTATGGCCTTGACCTGTCCGTCCTCCCCGGTGAAATCTTTGGTCGCGACGCTCCATATGCGCGCGCAGCCTTCCTCCTGGGAGCTGGAGGTGCGCTTCCTGTTGGGCCAGTTGGGCCAGGTGAGCCCCTTGTTTTCCTTGTCCGGGGGTCGGGGCAGGATCTCGAGCTGAGTCACGGTCTTGGCGCCCTGGCGGTTCGAGGTGCCGATGCAGTCGGAGCCGGTATCGCCACCGCCGATCACAATGACATGCTTGTCGGTGGCCAGGATGGCGTCTTCCGGATTGATCAAGTCCCCGGCCACCCGCTTGTTGCTCTGGCGCAGGAAGTCCATGGCATAATGAACGCCCTTCAAATCGCGACCGGGGACCGGCAGATCCCGGGGCTTTTCAGAGCCGCCGGTCAATACCACCGCGTCGAAGTCCTCCAGTAATTGACGGGCCGGGATATCTACCCCGACGTGAACATGGGTGCGCAGTTTAACGCCCTCGGCGCGCATCTGGGCGATGCGCTGGTCGATGAGTGTCTTGCTCATCTTGAAGTCCGGGATGCCGTAGCGCATTAGCCCGCCGATACGACCCGTTTTCTCGAACAAAACGACGTCATGGCCGGCCCGCGCAAGCTGCTGTGAAGAGGCCATGCCGGCGGGTCCCGAACCCACCACGGCGACGCGCTTGCCCGTCTTGTGCCGGGGGGTCTGCGGGGTGATCCAGCCGTTCTGCCAGGCCTTGTCGATGATGGCGCATTCGATGGTCTTGATGGTGACCGGGTTGTCATCGATGTTCAGGGTGCAGGCGGCCTCGCAGGGTGCCGGGCAGATGCGTCCCGTGAATTCGGGAAAGTTGTTGGTGGAATGCAGCACGTCCAGGGCACCACGCCAGTCTTCCCGATACACCAGATCGTTCCAGTCCGGGATCAGGTTGTTTACCGGGCATCCCGTATGACAAAAGGGGATACCGCAGTCCATACAGCGTGCGCCCTGCTGAGACACCATGTCGTCCGCAAGCGGGATCACGAATTCCTCGTAATGAGTCAAGCGGTCGGCTACCGGGGCGCAGGCCCGATCCTGACGATCGTACTCCATGAAACCCGTGGGTTTGCCCATCTTCAATGACCCCCTTTGCTTACGTCGGTAGCGCCGGATTTCTGCCGCGCCTGCATCTCTTTGAGAGCGCGGCGGTACTCCATCGGCATGACCTTCACGAACTTCGACAGATAGTCGTCCCAATTGTCCAGAATCTTTTTGGCAACCGAGCTGTTGGTGTAATGCAGGTGCTGTCCGATCAGTTGCTTGAGGCGGAGGGCATCGAAGCGGGTCATGTCGTGGCTCACGTCCACCCAACCATGGGTCTCCATATCGCCGCCCTGATGGTCCAGGGCCTCCAGGGCCTCGTCCTCTTCCGCGATGGGTTCCAGCTCCACCATGGCCAGATTGCAGCGCTGCTCGAAGCCGCCGGTCTCGTCCAGCACGTAGGCGATGCCACCGCTCATACCCGCAGCGAAGTTGCGCCCGGTGGGTCCCAGGCAAACCACGACACCGCCGGTCATGTACTCGCATCCGTGGTCGCCCACGCCTTCGATAACCGCCGTGGCGCCGGAGTTGCGGACACAAAAGCGTTCCCCGGCCACGCCGCGGAAGAAACACTCGCCGCTGACGGCACCATACAGGACCGTATTGCCGACGATGATGTTCTCCTCGGCCTTATCGATACCCGCATCGGCCGGCGGATAGATCACCAGGCGGCCGCCGGACAGTCCTTTGCCCACATAGTCGTTGGCCTCGCCCGCCAGTTCGATGGTGACGCCTGCGGCAAGCCAGGCACCGAAACTCTGACCCGCGCTGCCGGTAGCCTTGATGTAGATGGTGTCGTCGGGCAGACCGGCGTGACCGTAGCGCTTGGCCACCTCGCCGGACAGCATGGTGCCCAGGGTGCGGTTGCAGTTGCGCACCGCCATCTCGATCTGCACCGGCTCGCGCCGTTCCAGGGCCGGTTGTGCCCGGCGGATCAGTTCATGGTCCAGGGCCTTTCCCAGGCCATGATCCTGGCGCTCGTAGTTGGAGATCGCGACCCCCGGTGCTGCCTCCGGCTTGTGAAGGATGCGCGAAAAATCCAGCCCTTGCGCCTTCCAGTGATCGATGGCCCTGCGCATATCGAGCTTGTCCCGCTGCCCGATCATCTCTCTGAAGGTACGAAAACCGAGTTTGGACATCAACTGACGGATTTCCTCGGCAACGAAGAAAAAGTAGTTGACCACATGCTCCGGCTGACCGGTGAAGCGCTTGCGCAGCTCCGGATCCTGGGTGGCCACACCCACCGGACAGGTATTGAGGTGGCACTTGCGCATCATGATGCAGCCTTCGACGATCAAAGGCGCGGTGGAAAAACCGAACTCGTCCGCCCCCAACAGGGCCCCCACCACCACGTCGCGCCCGGTGCGCACACCACCGTCCACCTGGACGGCGATGCGCCCGCGCAGTCTGTTCATCACCAGGGTCTGGTGGGTTTCCGCCAAGCCGATCTCCCAGGGTGACCCGGCATGCTTGATGGAGGTCAGGGGCGACGCCCCGGTCCCGCCATCATAGCCGGAGATGGTCACGTGATCCGCATGGGCCTTGGAAACACCGGCGGCCACCGTGCCTACCCCCACTTCGGACACCAGCTTGACGCTGATCCGCGCTCTGGAGTTGGCGTTTTTCAGGTCGTGGATCAGTTGGGCCAGATCTTCGATGGAGTAGATATCATGGTGCGGCGGCGGTGAGATCAGCCCCACACCCGGCGTGGAATGGCGCACCCGGGCGATCTGGGCGTTGACCTTGTGACCGGGCAGCTGACCGCCCTCCCCGGGCTTGGCGCCCTGGGCCATCTTGATCTGGATGTCATCGGAATTCACCAGGTACTCGGTGGTCACGCCGAAGCGCCCGGAGGCCACCTGCTTGATGGCCGACCGCTGGGGGTTGGCGGAACCGTCGGCCAGGGGCTTGAAGCGGTCGGATTCTTCGCCCCCCTCGCCGGTATTGGACTTACCGCCAATGCGGTTCATGGCTATCGCCAGGGTGGAATGGGCCTCGTAAGAGATGGACCCGAAGGACATGGCGCCGGTGGCGAACCGCTTGACGATCTCCGTGGCCGGCTCCACCTCGTCCAGGGGCAGGGGCCGATCGGCGAATCCGAACTTGAACAGACCCCGCAGGGTGAGCAACCTTTCGCTCTGCTCATTGACCATGCCCGCGTACTCGGCATAGCTCTCGGCATCGCCGATCCGCGTCGCATACTGTAACTTGGAGACGGTCTGCGGCGTCCACACGTGCTCTTCGCCGCGCAGACGATAAGCATAGTCACCGCCCACGTCCAGGTGGTCGCGGTAGATGGGGTTATCGCCATGGGCGTCCATGTGCCAGCGGACGGCTTCGGCGGCCACTTGATCCAGACCCACACCCTCCACCGTGGTGGCCGTTCCCGTAAAGTATTGCTCGACGAACTCAGTGGACAGTCCCACGGCATCGAAGATCTGGGCGCCGCAATAGGACTGATAGGTGGAGATGCCCATCTTGGACATGACCTTTTTGAGGCCCTTGCCGACGGCCTTGATATAGCGTTTCTGGGCCTCTTCGAAACTCAGCGCCTCGGGCAGGCTCGGCAGCATGGATTGAACGGTATTGAAGGCCAGATAGGGATTGACCGCTTCGGCCCCGTAACCGGCCAGGGTCGCGAAGTGATGGACCTCCAGCGCCGCCCCGGTTTCCACCACCAGGCCGGATTCGGTACGCAGCCCCTTGCGGATCAGGTGATGGTGCACCGCCGAGGTTGCGAGCAGGGCAGGGATGGCGATGAAGTCCCGATTCATATTTCGGTCCGAGAGCACCAGGATATTGTACCCGTGCAGGACCTCGAGCTCCGCCAGCTCACACAAGGCCTTCAGGGCATCGCGCATTCCGGCCGCGCCCCGTTCGGCGGGATAGCAGATGTCCAGGGTCCTGGTACAGAACGCCCCCCCCGTACTGTCCTCCACCCGGCGCATCCGCTCCAGGTCGGCGTTGGTCAATACGGGCTCGCTGACTTCCAGGCGCATGTGCTTGCCCGCTTCGTCCAGACCCAGCAGATTGGGCCTGGGGCCGATCAGGGACACCAGCGACATGACCAGTTCCTCGCGGATCGGGTCGATGGGCGGATTGGTAACCTGGGCGAAGTTCTGCTTGAAATAAGTAGACAGATGCTTGGCCCGCCGGGACAACACGGACGGCGGATTATCGGCTCCCATGGAACCCACCGCCTCCTGGCCGGTTACCACCATGGGCGTCAACAGAAATTTCAGGTCTTCCTGGGTGTAACCGAATGCCTGCTGACAATCCAGCAGGGTCTTGGCGTCCGGCGCCATGGGCTCCACGTCGGTAGGCAGCTCATCCAGATGAAACTGGGTCTTGTCCAGCCAGGCCTGATAGGGTCGGGCCGTACTCAGGCTGGCCTTGAGCTCCACATCGTCGATGATGCGGCCCTGTTCGATGTCGATGAGGAACATCTTTCCGGGTTGCAGACGCCATTTCTTGAGGATGCTCTTTTCCGGTATGTCCAGCACCCCGACCTCGGAGGCCATGACCACCAGGTCGTCATCGGTGATCAGATAACGTGCCGGCCGCAGCCCGTTGCGGTCCAGGGTGGCGCCAATCTGGCGGCCGTCGGTAAAGGCCACCGCGGCGGGCCCGTCCCAGGGTTCCATGAGCGCCGCATGGTATTCATAGAAGGCCCGTCGCTCCTTGTCCATCAGGGGATTGCCCGACCAGGCCTCGGGGATCAGCATCATCACCGCGTGGGCGAGCGAGTAGCCGCCGGCCACCAGCAGTTCCAGAGCATTATCGAAGCAGGCGGAATCGGACTGGCCCTCGGGAATCAGGGGCCAGACCTTGGCCAGATCCTTACACAGGGTTTCGGAGGCCATGGAGCTCTTGCGCGCCGCCATCCAGTTGAGATTGCCCCGCAGGGTGTTGATCTCGCCGTTGTGGGCGATCATGCGGAACGGATGGGCCAGGTCCCAGGTTGGGAAAGTATTAGTCGAAAAGCGCTGGTGCACCAGGGCCAGGGCGGAGACCACCCGCTTGTCCTGTAGATCTTTGTAGAAAACGCCCAGCTGACTCGCCAGCAGCATGCCCTTGTAGGTGAGAATCCGCGACGACATGGACGGTACGTAGAAGCCGCCGCAACCCAGTTCCGCGGCCTTGGCAACCGCGATCTCGACCTGTTTGCGAATCACGAACAGCTTGCGTTCGAAGGCGTCCTGATCCGCGCAGTTCTTTCCGCGTCCCAGGAATACCTGGCGGATCACGGGTTCGCAGGCCTTGACGCTTTCCCCCAGCCCCGAATTGTCCAGCGGCACGTCGCGCCAACCCAGCAGCGTCTGACCTTCCGCGGCGATATAACGGGCGATGGTGTCTTCGCAGAACCGGCGATCGGCCTCCTCGTGGGGCAGGAACAACATGCCGACGCCATAGTCACCGACGGGGGGCAGATCGAAGCCCACCTCGGCGCGCAGGAAGGCGTCGGGGATCTGCAGCAGCATGCCGGACCCATCCCCGGCCAGCGCATCCGCGCCCACTGCCCCGCGATGGGCCAGATTTTCCAGGATAACGAGACC
>JAUXGQ010000196.1 GCA_030621975.1 Gammaproteobacteria bacterium
GTTGGATGAACTGCAACGGTTCTCGCCGCACATCCGGGAGGACGTCTTCGACGCACTCACCCTGGAAGGATCGGTCGCCGCGCGGGATCACATCGGAGGCACCGCCCCCAGGCAGGTCCGCCAGGCGATCGAGCGCGCCCGAGAGCGCTTGTCGAAAGATGGGGAAAGCAGCGGCTGATGCTGTTTTTTTTAGCGTAGGAGCCCGCTTGCGGGCGAACGGGCATCAGGTACCGAAAATGTTCGCCGGCAAGCCGGCTCCTGCAGACCGGGACGAAGTAGCATCAGCAAAATCAATTCAGTCGTGCGGACAAGTTAAGCAACACCCCGAGGAACACGCGAATGCCTGAAGACAGCCTGCAAGCGCTCAATGCCCGTCTCAGCCGGTTCGCCCGGGAACGGGACTGGGAACAGTTCCATTCACCCAAAAATCTCGTCATGGCCCTGATCGCCGAGTGCGCCGAACTGGTGGAACATTTTCAATGGCTGAGCGAGGCACAAAGCCTTGACCTGCCCCCGGCCAAAAAAGACGAGGTAGCCTTGGAAATGGCGGATATCCTCATCTACCTGCTGCGTTGCTCGGACCGGCTCGACATCGATCTGCTGGAAGCCACCCGTCGCAAGATCCGGATCAATGAGGACCGGTACCCGGTGAGCAAAGTCTACGGAGATGCGCGGCGCGCTTCGGAGTACGAGGACTGATCGGCACGAATTAAAGTTTTTTCCCGGCCGGCCGTTACCGGGCCATCGACAATAACAGGATGCAAGCATGCCACAGACCGAACAAAACTGTTTCGAAAAGGAATGGATCGACGCCTGTCCCGCCGGTTTACTGGTAATCGACAGCGGCGGTACCATCCGTTGGCTGAATCCGGCACTCGAGGAAATGCTGGGTCTTGACGCGGATAGACTGCTGGGCCACAACCGTGAAACCCTTCCCGAACCCGCCTACCGTGGGCTGTTCGACGAGGACGCGGTGATCAGCCTCCCCGGCCCCGGGGAACGCTGGTTTCACAGGGAATCCGCCTCGGTCCGATCCGCCGAAGGCGATGAATCGACCCTTTATGTCTATCGGGATATCAGCGAACTGGTACATCTGCGGGCTGAACGCGATCGCCTGCAGGAACAGGTGCGCGATCTTACCCTCACCGACGAGCTCACGGGTCTCGCCAACCGCAGCGCCCTGATCAATGCGTTGACCACGCAGGTCACTCGCAGTCGCCGCTACCACAACCCCCTGTCCCTGATGGTGGTGAGGGTCACACTCGGCGATAACAAAACCCTGGCAATCCATGAGCTCCCGGAGCGCGCGGTCCTGGCAGTCAGCCACTACCTGCGCGACCGCCTGCGCTGGGCGGACATCATCGGACGTTATGACCCGACCCTGTTCATGCTGATCCTGCCTGAGACCGACCAGTCGGCCGCTGGCGTCCTGATCGAGAAAATTCGCGCCGAAAGTACGGAGATCGAATTGCCCGATGATCTGGCGAATCTGCCCCTGGAGCTCAGCTTCGGTCTGGCGGAATGGGAGCAGGGCGATGATCCCCAGACCCTGACCGAGCGGGCGATGCTCATCAAGGACACAGCGAACGGGGCCCACATAGCCGCATCGAACGGACACTGATGGCGGCCCGTCATGGGGCGCGGCGCCAAGGAGCCTGTCCGAGAATAGAGAACCTACTGCGGAAAAGCCATTTCGGCCAGATTTCCCGATCATTTTCGTTAAATAGAACGGGCTATTTGCCTCAAATGATCGAAAAATCTGGCTCAAAATGGCTTTCCCTCGCGACGGCCCCTATTCTCGGACAGGCTCCAAGGGGATCGTCGGGGGGGACAAACGCATGGGCCAACAGACAACCCGGCCTCCCCTGGCCCGGGCGCCTGACCCGACGCCCCAAGCTACCCGGCCCGGATCCGTGACTGAAGCGCTGAAGCTTCAGGACGGTATTGGCCGCAAAGATCTGGAGGCCATCCGGCAGCGTTTTTTCGCCCTGCATCGGGAACGACTGCGGCGCATCCTGGGTGAATTGAGGGCAAGCCATCAGGACTTCATCGTCCTGCTTCCCCTGCTGTTTCACATCAATCACCCGATGCTCCCGGGGTTTGTCAACACGCGCACACCGGCCGGACTTCCGAACTACAGCCCAACGCGCGCGGCGCTGCGTACCGCCCGCAAAATCAGCCGCAGCTTCGCGTACAAGAAGCGCGCCCAGCGCCGCTTCCGGATACAAGCCCTCTATTTGATGGGCAGTATGGGCACGATTGCGCAGACCGCCGGCAGCGATTTCGACGTATGGCTGTGCCACGATCCGGGGCTCGGCGGCACGGAGATTCAGGGGCTGCAGGAAAAGGCGACCAAGATCGAGCACTGGGCCGCCGAGCTGGGGGTGGAAGTGCACATCTTCGTGATGAATGCGGACCATTTCCGCCGCGGAGGCAAGGCATCCCTGTCTGTGGACAGTACGGGCAGTACCCAGCATTTTCTGCTGCTGGAGGAATTTTACCGCACCAGCGTATTTCTGGCGGGGCGCTACCCTTTGTGGTGGCTGGTTCCTCCGGAACAGGAGAACGACTATTCCGAATACGCGGCGATGCTGTTGCACAAGCGCTTTGTGGATCACCGCGAATGTCTTGATTTCGGTGGTCTGCAGGCCGTTCCCGTAGAGGAGTTCTTCGGCGCCGCCCTTTGGCAACTGTTCAAAGGCGTGGACGCGCCTTATAAGGCGGTCCTCAAGATCCTTTTGATGGAGGCCTACGCCCGCGATTATCCTGCTCCCGAGTGGATCGCGCAGCAGGCTAAAGTAGCCGTGTACAACGGCGAAAAAGACGTCTCCAGACTCGATCCTTACATACTCCTGTATCATCACGTGGAACGCCACCTGGTGCGGCAAGGGGAGACGCAACGCGTGGAGCTGTTGCGGCGATGTCTGTATTTCAAGGTCGGAGAACGACTCAGTCGATTGCCGGCAAAGCGGCCGCCGAGCTGGCGCCAGGAACAGATGCTGACGCTGACCCGGCAATGGAGCTGGAGCCCCGCAGACCTGGAGGCCCTGGATTCGCGTCCCCACTGGAAAATCGACAGGGTCATGCAGGAGCGCAACATACTGGTACGCGAACTCTCGCATAGTTACCGCATACTCACGGAGTTTGCGCGCAGCAACGCCAAACGCATCCGCATCGATCCTGTCGAGCTCAGCCTGCTTGGGCGCAAGCTTTATACCGCCCTGGAGCGCCGGCCGGGCAAGGTCGAGCACATCAACCCGGGTATTTCCCAGGACCTGGTCGAGCCGAGACTGTCACTGCATTACGCGCAGACCCGCGACGGAAACCAGGGGTGGTTTCTCTACCGGGGCCAAACGGACGAGGACCAGGCCCGCAACCTGTCCCCGGTAAAAACCACCCTCAGTCTGATCGAGATGCTGGCCTGGTGCCATGTCAATGGTGTAAGCAACCGGGATACGATATTTTCCCTCTATCCCGAAGACGGCCCGGTCACGTTCACCGAACTGCATGCCATTCTGGACGCCTTGAGTTGCCTCTATCCCGATGGCAAACCGCCGAAAGCGGACCTTGACGACCTCGGTCATCCGGCCCGGGCCTTATCCTCGCACATCTTCGTCAACGTGGGGACCGACCCCATGGAACATCTGTCCCGGGAAGGCAAACAACTGACCAGCAACCGCTGCGATGCCCTGAGCTTCGGTGCCGCCCACGCCAACCTTGCCGTCAACCTGGAAGAGCTGATCTCCACAAGCTGGGGAGAGCTGCTGGTCCGCCGCTACGAAGGCGCTGCAGGCATGTTGGATGCCCTCTGCCGCTATCTGGGGCTGACCCTTCTCATCAAGGCGGAGATTCCTGCACCGAAGATCGACGCCTATAGCTTCTCCTCCATACGCGCCCGAAGTATCGCCGGCCGCGTCGCCCAGGTCTTCGATGACGCCTGCCGGGCGTTCGGTCCCGAGGGCAGCGGACAAACCGCCCGCTACGTGCTGCAGGTCGGTGACGATTTGTTTGTAATTCAAAAAGGGGAACAAGGATTTGGCTGGACCCGGACCGAAACCGTGGACGAGCTCACCGAACTTCTGGGCGAACCCCAGGCCGGGTTCAAACCGGTGGTCATGGACCGCAACGCCCTGAGCGGCTCGCATCTGCCGGTTCTTTTCGAGCACAACCGGCCGCACCGAATTCAGCTTTATTATCGTCCCCGGGAGGGGCAGGTGGATCTGTTCATACTCGATGAGAACGGGGGGCTTTTCCACCAAACTTTGCGCTCGGACGATCACCAACAGCTCTTGATTCAGCAGCAGCGGTTTCTCAACAGCATGCTCAGATACCGCAGTCTTTTCGTCGTTTATCCTGGGAATGAGCCACTACTCGAGGAGCTCGAGTTTTTTCTTCTGCGCCGCAACCGGAAGGGAAATTGGAGCGCGGAACCCAAACGCCCACCGCAGTCCAGCGTTATGGACAACTATCTCGAGCTGCGCCTGATCACCAGCGGTAGCAGCCACCAGGTCCGTCCCTTTGCGCTGATCTGCGGGGACGAGGAGTTCAACGTTCTGGAATACGGCGACGCCCTTTATCCCCGGGTAGCCCGTCACATCCTCGGCTTGCGCCGCGGCCGCTCCCGCTACCCCATCTATCTGACTGCTGTGGAAACCAGCGACAACGACTTCGACCAACGTCCCTCCAGCATCGGGATTCTCAACCTGAAAAAACGGGTGGAAACGCGCCTCAATCACGCGCTCCAGGAAGTCGGCCTGCCGGAGCGAAACAATCAGGACAACCCAACGGCCTGACCACCAACATCAAACGACAAATGCAGGCTGGGGCTTGCCCCAGCTTGCTGCGTACTGGCTCGCGAAACAAAGCGCTGGGGCGAGCCCCAGCCTACCTCTGCAGGTGCGGGTAAAGGGCCACATCTTTGCCCATAAATCCCGGAGACGCTACAAATCACCAGCGTCAGATTATTTATTAACCGCGGAGGACGCGGAGGAACGCAGAGGAGGTTTCTTTTGATCATA
>JAUXGQ010000441.1 GCA_030621975.1 Gammaproteobacteria bacterium
ATCTGGCTGCTCATGGCCTTCATGGGTGCGGCCTATTATCTGGTGCCGGAAGAGGCGGAAACCGAGTTGTTTGCCCCCTGGCTGGCGACCCTGATGTTCTGGGTCTTCCTGGTCGCCGCGGGCCTCACCGTAGCCGGCTACCTGCTGGTCCCCTATGCCACCCTGGCTGAACTCACCATGAATCAACTGCTGCCCACCATGGGCCGTGAGTTCCTGGAACAGCCCACTATCACCAAGATTGGTATCGTGATAGTCGTCCTGGCCTTTCTGTTCAATATTGGCATGACCATCCTCAAGGGCCGCAAGACCTCAATCAACCTGATCCTGCTGCTGGGTCTGGTCGGTCTGGCGGTCTTCTTCCTGTTCGCCTTCTATAACCCGACCAATCTGGTGTTGGACAAGTATTACTGGTGGTGGGTTGTGCATCTGTGGGTAGAGGGGGTCTGGGAGCTGATCCTCGGCGCCATCCTCGCCTTCGTGCTGATCAAGACCACCGGTGTCGACCGTGAGGTGATCGAAAAATGGCTCTATATCGTTATCGCCATGGTGCTGATCACCGGCCTGATCGGTACCGGACATCACTTCTACTGGATCGGCACACCGGACTACTGGCAGTGGTGGGGTTCCATCTTCTCCGCCATGGAGCCGATCCCCTTCTTCATGATGACCGTATTCGCCTTCAGTATGGTGAACAAACGTCGCCGTGAACATCCCAACAAAGTCGCCATGTTGTGGGCCTTGGGGACTGCCGTGATGGCCTTCCTGGGCGCCGGCGTCTGGGGCTTTCTGCACACCCTCTCGCCGGTGAACTACTACACCCACGGCAGCCAGATCACCGCGGCCCACGGCCACATGGCCTTCTACGGCGCTTACGTCATGATCGTATTGGCTATCATCTCCTACGCCATGCCGCTGATGCGGGGCCGCGCCGCGGCGAACAGCAACCGATCCCAGGTGCTGGAGATGTGGTCCTTCTGGCTGATGACCGTCTCCATGGTCTTTATCACCCTGTTCCTGACCGGGGCCGGCATCCTGCAGGTGTGGTTGCAGCGGATTGCCGAGAATCCCCTGCCGTTTATGGTGGTACAGGATCAGATCAGCATCTTCTATTGGATGCGCCTGGTCGCCGGCGTCGTCTTCCTGGTGGGACTGGTCTGCTACATCGCCAGCTTCTTCGTGGGCCAAGGGGAGCCGGAGGCCAGCGCCGAACCGGTGGCCTGATCGGCAACCCGGCAGGTTATCGCCAACATCAAACCAAAGCATGACAGACGCGACCAAGGCCATCGCCCGGGATCAGGGACCCCGATATCCCCCGGGCGACCTGGCCATCTGGATCTTCATCCTGGCGGAACTGGCGGTGTTCGGGGCCTTTTTCTCCGCCTATGCCTTTACGCGCATGAACCAGGTCGCCCTGTTCAATGAATATCAGCAGCACCTGGACCTTCAGGCTGGGCTGATCAATACCCTGGCGCTGATCACCAGCAGCTATTTCGTGGTGCGCGCAGTGGCGGCCATCCGTGACAACGACGGCCGCCGCTGCGTGCGCTGGCTGCTGGGGGCGCTCGCCATGGGCGTGTTGTTCCTGGTGGTGAAAGCCACGGAATACGCCCACCACTTTGCCCAGGGCGTGAGCCTGAGCACCAATACCTTCTATATGTTTTACCTCTCGCTGACGTTCTTCCATTTCATGCACGTCATCCTCGGCATGGTGATCCTTGCTGCAGTGGCGCTGAAGGCCAGGCGGGGCGGTTACAGCGCGGAGGAACACACGGGGGTGGAAACCGGGGCGTCTTACTGGCACATGGTAGATCTGGTGTGGCTGATCCTGTTCCCCCTGGTCTACGTGATGAGATAAGGCGGCCGTGAACAACAAACGTTTGATGGGGATCCGGGCCTGCACCTGGGTTTATATCTTTTTGATGGGATTTACATTTGTCACTTATGGGGTCGGACGGATGGGGTTGAGCGGCCTGGACGTATCCCTTGGTGTGCTGTTTCTAGCCCTCATCAAAGGTCAGCTCATAGGCGCCTATTTCATGGGCCTGGGGCGGGTGCGGGGACTTTGGCGTTGGCCGGTCTTCGTCTGGTTGTTCATCCCCGGCACCCTGATCGGCACCGCCTTCTACCTGAGCGCATAGAAATCCATGACCACCGAACCCGTACGTCTGCCGGAACATAAGGCATTACCCTTTTATCGTTCTCAGGGCAATGAGACCGCCCTGTTCGAGTACGCCTATCGACACCGCCTGCCGCTGTTGATCAAAGGACCTACCGGCTGCGGTAAAACCCGTTTCATCGAGCACATGGCGGCGCGCCTCGGCAGGCCGGTTTATACCGTGTCCTGCCATGACGATCTCACCGCCGCCGACCTGGTGGGACGCCACCTGATCGGCGACCGGGGCACCTACTGGAGCGACGGTCCCCTGACCCGGGCAGTGCGGGAGGGGGCGATCTGCTACCTGGACGAAATCGTCGAGGCGCGCAAGGATACCACGGTGGTGCTGCATCCCCTTACCGACGACCGCCGAATCCTGCCCATCGAGCGCACCGGGGAGACCCTGCACGCGCCTCCGGAATTCATGCTGGTGGTGTCCTACAACCCCGGCTATCAGAATCTGCTCAAGGGGATGAAACCCAGCACCCGGCAACGCTTCGTCGCGGCCCGATTCGACTTCCCCGGGCCCGAGTTGGAAACCGAAATCCTGATTGGAGAGACCGGGGTGGACGAGCATCGGGCCAAGCGGCTGGTGGCCCTGGCCAATGCCCTGCGCGCCCTGAAGGACCACGACCTGGAAGAAGCGGCCTCGACCCGCCTGCTCGTGTATGCCGCCACCCTCATGCTCGGCGGCTACGACCCCGTCGAGGCCTGCCGTGCAGCCCTGGTGGAACCGCTTACCGATGACCTGGAGACTGCCAATGCGCTGATGGAGGTAGTGCATGTCAGTATCGGAGGTTGAGCGTTCCGCCCCGGAAGGACAACGCCTGGCAATCACGGCCGAGGCCCTGTATCTCGCCAACCCCGGAGTTCGACCACCAAGCGCGGGTGGAGCCCAATGGAAGAACACCTCGGCCTTCTGTGGCACAAACTGATTAGCCGGAATCGGGGGACACAATACTTAATTCAGGCCAGGGCAAGGGC
>JAUXGQ010000532.1 GCA_030621975.1 Gammaproteobacteria bacterium
CCTTTTTGATACCGGCGCGGATGAACTCCGGTGCGGTTTCAACCCGGCGCAGGGCTTGTGGGTCCCAGGCGACGCCGGCCAGCTCGGTTGCGACGACCTTTTCCACGTCCGCGGCCGTCACCGAGGGGCTGTTGCGGCGCCTGGCCTCCCGCTCGGCGGTGCCCTCTATGGTCGGCTGCACAAACAACCGCACCGGGGGCGGTCGCGCTTCCAGCAGTTTTTGCAGTGCCTCTTCCGCCTGCGGTTCCCAGGCAAGGCCGCGCGAGGGGTTGGCGTCCTCTTCCAGGCGCCTGAGGTGTTTCATTTTGACCCCCAGACCCCCCTCGCCGCGGGCCAGGTCCTCGGCTACCTGGAACGCGCCCGCGCGGAGAAAGCCGGGCAGTTCCTCCAGATACTGCTTCGCCGCCTGGGTCCAGGCCAGGCCGGACTCCGGCTTTTTCGCGGTACCGGAAGCCCCGATAACCTGGGGGCGGGAGCCCGGAAAATTATCCCCGAAGCGGTGCGCCGCCAGGGTGGCCATGTGTTCGGTGGTTACCACCGATTCGCCCAGCTCGCGCACGTGGGATTCGGCCCGCTTGCGCACCATCTTGCGCAGAAAACCGGGTACCCGGGAGAGCCGCTGCTCCGCCTCGGGAGACCAGACGACGCCGGACTGAGGTTGATCGTGCAAGGGCTGTATCACGGGGTCGCCCTGGGGCTGGTAAGCGCACCAGGGGTCCGCGTCCATCAGGGTGCCGCCCATGGCCAGGGGCCTGGCCCGGCAACCGCCGCAAAGCTTGCGGAATTCGCAGGCACCGCATTTCCCGTCCAGCGCGGGTGCGCGCAGGCTGGCGAATCCTGCTGACCCGTCCCAGATCTCCCAGAACCCACGGCTGCGGATACTGCCTTCCTCCTGGGCGATGTAGGGGCAGGCGCTGACCCCTCCTTCCGGTGTGATACGGCAGTAATGGATGCCGGCGAGACAGCCGCCCCCTTCATAACCCTGGGCCCGGGTGAGGGGGGAGTCCGGATCCCGCTGGTAGGCGATGCGCTTGAAATGGGGTGCGCAGCGGGCGCGGATGATGAGGTCCCGGGTCTTGTCCTGGGCCTCGATCAGCTGTTCCAACACCTGCTCGTAGCGCTGGGGGGTGATATCCGACATGGATTCGCCGCGACCGGTACACACCAGGAAAAATATATTCAGCACATGGGCGCCGGTGGCCCGGGAGAAATCGATCATGGCCGGGACTTCATGGGCGTTGTGCTCGGTCACCGAGAAATGCACCTGAAAGGGCAGGCCCTGTCGGCGGCAGGCATCCATGCCCGCCAGGGTCTTCTCCCAGCTTCCGGGGCAGCCACGAAAGCGGTCATGATAGCTGGGATCCAGGGAGTCCAGGCTGATCCCCACCCCCAAGGCGCCGGCCCCCTGAAGCGCCTGTACCCGCTGCTCGCTGAGCAGCACCCCGTTGGTGCCCACCACCATGGAGAGCCCCAATCCACTGCCGTGGGCCACCAGCGTATCCAGATCCCGCCGCAGCAAGGGTTCGCCGCCGGTGAGCACGACCATGGTCTCGGTGCTGCGCCCGGCGATCTCGTCCAGCAGGCCTTGCACCTCCCGGGTGCTCAGTTCGTCAGGCCCTCCCTGTTGCCGGGTATCCGCATCCATATAGCAATGGGCGCAGGCCAGGTTGCAGCGGCGGGTGAGATTGATGGCGATGAGGAACAGATCACTCACTTGTTTCTCGGGTCATCTGGATCGAGGTGGAATACGCCCCGATCCGCCCAGGTTTGCTTTACTGCGTCGACGGCCTGGTGGTTTACGGTTTCGAGCCCGCGGCGTCGCGCCCAGCCTTCGATCTCTTTCATCAACATGCCCCGCACCATGTCCGGGGCGCGCTGGATGCGTTGCAGGGCTGCATCCTCCCAGGGCATCCCGGGATCGGCAGACTCCGAGCCGGCTTTGAAGGTCTGCATCACCTGCTCCATGAAGCCCTGGTCGATCGCTTCCAGACCATTGCGTCCCGCGATGGTTTCGGCGGCCTTGACCGTCATATCCCGGCAGAAACCCACCGGCACCTGCTCTAGCATCGTTCGGGCCTCCGAGGTCCAATCCGGTCCTTTGTTACTACCCGTCGCAGCGGATACGGAACCGCCCGGCTCCAGGAAAGGACAGGCGCGTTTCTCATCCGCAGGGGCCATCTGTGCGGCCGACATGGCCTCGCGCGCCTGCGCGAGCGCCTGTTCCGCGATCTCCAGGGTGATCTCGGCGCATCCCTTGTTCCGGGCATGCTGTTCGATCCGTTGCCTGGATGCGTCGCGCATGAAGCCCTCGGGCACCCGCATCAGGCGAGCGAGTGCGGCGGCCAGCCAGTGCGGGGCAGGGGACGCGGCATCGTCTCCGGCGGCAGTGGCAGGCGGGGTTTGCACCGTACCGGGCTCGATGGACGCGTTGGAGGGGGCACCCGGATCCAGAAAGGCCCGCAGGTGCCCTGCCTCGACCCTTGCCGCGGCATCGGTGCGCGCCTTCTTTTCCGCCCGCATGCTCAGATTCCCGCGCAGGCTCAGATCCTTCACCGTCAACAGCAGGGCC
>JAUXGQ010000194.1 GCA_030621975.1 Gammaproteobacteria bacterium
ACCGCATCCCAATACGGGATATGAAACCCGGCCTTGTGCCGGGTTTTTTTTGCTCTGCGAGTGACCGCTATGGGCCAATCCCCAACATTCAGAAGGGCATTGAGACCCGGGATCTGCCGATGCTCAACATAGCATTCTGGCTTTGCATCACACGCCCGCTCACATGCCACCCGCCCCTGCGAACAGCGTACGTTGGCTCAAGGCCTTCTCCACCGTCTCCAGCAGCCTCTCCTTCGCCACCGGCTTAACCAGATATTCCACCACCCCTTCCTTCATGAACTCGACCGCCAGGTCCACGTCGGGGTAACCTGTGAGGACGATGACGGGCGTCTTCGGGAACTCACGGCGGATATAAGCCACGGCCTCGACGCCGTTGATCTTGGGCATGCGCACGTCGCAGATCACGACCTCCACTTCGAGCGGATTGGATTGGAGCATCGCGATACCCTGCTCCCCGTCCGCTGCCTCCAGCACCTCGTAGCGGGTGCCGGAGAGCTGCAGACGGATGACCTTGCGTACCTCTTCCTCGTCATCGATGATCAGTATTTCATGTTTCATGCTGGATCCTCCTTATGGTGTCTCTTGATATACGGGGAACGACAGCCGGAATCGCGCCCCCTCGCCCGACCGGCTCTCGACCTCGATCTCGCCTTCATACTTGCGCACAATCTGCCGTACCACGAACAAGCCCAGCCCCTCCCCCTCATCGGGTCCCTTGGTAGTAAAAAAAGGGTCGAAGATCTTGTCCTGGTGCTCCTCCGGGATGCCGGGCCCCGTGTCCGTGATGACGATCAGGATACGTTCTCCCTCCCGGTAAGCGGTGATGTTCAACACACCCCCGCTCCGCATCGCCTGAAGCGCGTTGCGGATGATGTTGAGGAACACCTGTTGGATCTCGTCCGCCTTGGCCCGCAACGGCGGCATGGGCCGTAGATCCATCTCGATCCGTACCAGATCGTCAAGCAGCGCAGGTCGTACCAGGGCCAGCGCCTCGCGAAGCCGCTCGGCCGCGTCCACCGGCTCCAACTCGTGGCGAGCGGCGGGGCGCACATAGCCGGAGAGGTTTTTCACGATCTCCGCGATATGGCCTGCGTACTTTATGATGTCACGGGCGTACTGGCGGGACTGCCCAGCGTCCGCGCCGTCGCGTACCGCTTCGGCTGTGCCCATAATGGCGTACAGGGGATTGTTGATCTCGTGGCCAATGCCTGCGCTCATACGGCCCAACGCCGCCATCTTCTCCGCCTGAATAAGCCGGGTCAACGCCGCCTCCTTCTCCGCCACAGCCGCTTTCACCTGCTGCTCCAGCCCACCGATAAGTCGTTGCAGCTGGCCGCGCATATGGTCGATCTCCCGGGCGAGATCCCCGATCTCGTCACGGCTGCGGATCGCGGGCGCCTGGTCCAACTCTCCCGCCGCGATTCGCGAGGCCGCCGTTCGCAATTCGCGGATCGGCTGCACGATCCGACGCCCGGCATACCAAGCCAAGGCCATGAGTAGTCCCATGGCCAGGATGCCCGCTAGGGCAAAGGCCCATTTCAGACTGCGGGCCGGCGCAAAGATCTCCGCGGAGTCCTGCCAGACGAAGGTGGCCCAACGCTCTCCCAAGGGCTGGAGGCGATTGACAAGCGCCAGGGGGGCGTGACCGATAACCGAGAGCTTGCGGCCTCCGTGGCCATCATTGTCCGCCTGTACCCAGCCGCCATGGTCCACCGCCACCCTTCGCACCAGGCCCGGATCCCGGATGCGGCTGCCGGTAACCAGGAGCGGACAGCTGACGATGGTGCCGCGCTGGTCCACCACCATCACGTGTCCGGTCTCCCCGAAACGGATCGGGTAGACGAGCGGATCAAGGACCTGTTTGGCGTCATAGTCCCGCTGCAGCCAGCCAACCGTTTCCGTCCCCTGGCGCAGCGGCACCGAGATCCGGAAGCGCCAGCGCCCGTCCGACCCGTCACGGCGCAAGCCGCCGACGAGTGGGTCGTCCGCGCCCGTCGACCCGCCGGCCGGCTCGATCCAGGAAGCGGCGACCCTGTCCCCTGCCGTAATCGAATCCTCGGGCCAGTGCAAGCGCCGCGCCTCGGCCCCGTCCAACAGAAAGCCCTGCACACGCCGGTCGCCCATTGCCTGCGCCGCCAGCTCCAAATCGGCCTCGACCAACCGCTGAATCTCCCGATCGACCCGCGAGGCGCTATCCTCTGCCAACGCCTGGAAGCTGGCGCCGATGGTCTGCAGCAGCTCGGTCCGGCCCTGGAAATAGGCCACCGACAGCCCGGCCACCAGCGGTAGCGTACCCACCAGCAGGAATGCCGAAACCAGCTTTCCCCACAGGCCAGGGTTAATGTGCTTGCCGAGTGATCTCATTGGCTGTCCGCCTGGTATCGCCTTACTACAAGATTAGTCAAAGACCGACCACTAAGATAGGTTATGGAGGTGAACCGGTTATCCTCGCCCCGGGGATGGCGTAGAAACCGGCTTAAGAGATGCTTGATGCGGCGCCGCGTCGGTCCGCGGCCCATGGGGAGGAAACCCGGATCAGTGACTATACTTGCTAGTAAGTGGGAACCCATCGGATAACGACTATGGCTAATCAACACCGAGCAGCTGATCCTGCGGAACAGATCGACAACTCAATGGCGGAGCGTATCCTGGATGCCGCCATTCGACAGGCGGAGTTGAGCTCCTGGGAGTCTCTCCGGCTGCATCATATCGCTATCGAACTGGGAATAACCCTGGAGGATGTGCACAGGTATTATCGCCAGAAAGATGATCTGGTGGAGGCCTGGTACGATCGTGCCGACCGTGCGATGTTGTCGGATGCCGCCAGCCCGGATTATCTGCGGCTCTCACCTCGTGAACGCTTTCATCGCTCGATTATGTGCTGGCTGGATGCGATGGAAAAACATCGCCGCGTCAGCCGCGACATGCTGATGTATAAATTTGAACTGGGACATGTCCATCTGCAGGTTCTTGGCCTGCTGAGGATCAGCCGCACCGTCCAATGGATCCTGGAATCGGCGCGCCGGGATACCATACATCTCCGGCGGGTCGTCGAAGAGACCGCCCTGACCAGCATCTATCTGGCCAGCTTCGGCCACTGGCTGTTCGATAACTCCCATCATTCGGAAAAGACCCGGCAATTTCTTAATCGCCTGCTGCGGCGTGCGGAAGGTCTTGCACGGTTTATTCAACCCTTCGGTGAACAACAAACTACGCAGGCAGCGCCACCGGTTGCGAACGATTTGGCAGTAGCCCGGGAAACGGAGCCGGAATCTGTCCCATAAGCCCTTATTTGAGGAACGCAGGTGGACACGGTTACCCATGTCCTGTTTGGCGCGGTATGCGCAGGTGCTGTTATACCCCGGCCTTCAACCACGCGCAAAGATCTTCGCCTGCAGTTGGTTGTTGCCGCGACCGCCGCGGCGTTTCCGGATATCGATTACCTGAGCTTTTGGCTCAATCCCCTGGTATTTCTGGCAGATTGGCACCGCACCGCCACCCACTCCTTCCTGCTCATGCCGGTCTGGGCGGGATTAGTCGGATTGGCGTTCATGCTGTTCGGAGCGGCGCGGAAACGATGGCGTATTGTTTACAGCCTGTGCGCGCTGGGAATCACATCCCATATACTGCTCGATCTATTGACGGTTTTCGGGATCCGGATCTTCTATCCGTTCTCAGACTCGCTCTACAGTTTTGGTACGACTTTTGTCGTTGATTTAATCACAACGGCGATACTGGCGGTTGCACTGTACCTCTATTTACGCCGGCCGAGACGTTCTATCGCCTTGAGCGGTGTGGCATTGATCCTCCTCTATTGGGGAACCCAATGGAGCTTAAAGGCAGAGGCTCAAGCAATCGCTGCGGATCAGGTGGCTGTTGCAACCCATGTCCATGCACTCCCGCAACCATTCTCCCCCTTCTACTGGAAACTCATCCGCGGATCAGGCAATGACTACGAGGTTGCCTACCTGAGTCTGCTTGCAAAGAAGGAGGGCCTGTTTACCTTCTACCGGGGCGTAGCTGCCCTCCACTGGCGCCAATATACGCTCCTGGGTAATAATGACAGACAGCAGCCGATAATCCTCGAGGCCTGGGAACATCCTCTGTTCAGTAAATTCAGGGCCTTTGCCCAGTTTCCCGTTCTCTACCGGGTTGATCAAGAGGAGAGCAAAACCTGTGTATGGTTTACCGATATACGCTACACACTGCCATTTTTAAAACCGGCCTTTCGTTATGGCATGTGTCGCAATGTGGATAGAGGCTGGCATTTATATCGTTTGAAACGGTTTACTGAAAACCAGCGGCAATTATTGCCTGAGGTTGGGTCATTTTCAGATTGAGAGTTCCACCAGATTCTGTTCATCACTGATCGATTGACGGCAGAAACCCTCCCCAGGATAACTCCCAATACAATCCAGACCTGGGACGGTACCTGCGTTGTACATAAGGCTTTCGACGTCAGTTCGGCAAAGAATATCCGCACGCGCTTGCATGGCGTAACAATGCCGGCGCACCCGGAATGCACCCCGGGACTGGTCATTTCATTACCCATATCTATTAAAACTCACACGGAGGATAGCGGAGGCACGGAGAAAATATATAAAAACAAATAGTTGCATCACTACTCAAGATGCTGATCCAATGTTGGAGGTGGTTCCCACGAACCCTGGACGCCAGCCTACTATGAGCAAGCAAAGCTGCACTTACCGTAAGCCTCAGTTTTTTCTCTATTTTTCACTTCGTTATCCTCCGTGCTTCCGTGCCTCCGTGTGAGATAATTTTTTTGTACCGAGATATGGGTAACGATATGGGGACTGGTATCGAAAGTCGGCTGGATTCTCAGGGAATAGCTGGGTTATGCTTCCGATATACGATTCATGACAGAATCCCTATCATGACCGAGCCGCACTGGGAACACTTTCATCATGGCGCCGACATCGGCGTGCGCGGGGTTGGGCACACCGTTACCGAAGCCTTCGAACAGACGGCCCTCGCCCTCACGGCGGTCATCACGGATCTCGCCAAGGTCCAGGCCATCGAGGAGGTCGAG
>JAUXGQ010000267.1 GCA_030621975.1 Gammaproteobacteria bacterium
GAAGCGGTAGACTTGGGACTTCACGTCGCCGTCGAGATGATAGATACTGATGACCCGCATCAGGTCGGCATCGTCACCGAAAAAGACATCAAAGCGCCGGTTCCGTTTAAGGCGCTCCAGCGGAAAACCGTCGAAGCGACTGCAGAAGCTGTCGCTGTTGTATTCGAGGCAATCGTCTTTTTCGGTGCCGTAGGCGCCGCCTGGATCCCAGTAAACCTGCTGCCCATCCCTTTGCAGGTGAACGGAACTGTGACCCGGTGCGCCGAACACCACCAGCACCTGCATAACAGTGCTGACTCCAGGCCCTGCGAAGGGCGCCGAATAATAGAAAAAAAAGAGCGTCAGGAAATAAATCTGGCGAGACACACGCGCTAGCGCGTGCCAAACACAACGATGGTCTTGCCTTTGACGTAGATCAGTCCCTGTTCTTCCAGGTTTTTCAACACCCGCCCGGCCATCTCCCGGGAGCAGCCCACGATACGCCCGAGCTCCTGACGGGTGATGCGAATCTGCATGCCGTCCGGATGGGTCATGGCGTCCGGTTGTTTGCATAGATCCAGCAAGGTGCCGGCGATGCGGCCGGTCACGTCAAGGAACGCCAGGTGCCCCACCTTGCGGCTGGTGTGCAGCAGTCGTTGGGTAAGCTGGGCGCCCATGGCGTACAGGATGTCTTGGGTGTAGGGCTTGAGCTCCGCTTCGAACAGTTGTTCCAGGCGCCGGTAGCTGATCTCGGCCAGTTGACATTCCGAGCGGGTGCGCACCAGCACGCTGCGGCGGGCCTGTGGGATGAACAGTCCCATTTCACCGATGAACTCGCCCTTATTTAGATAGGTGAGTATTATCTCTCGCCCGTCCTCGTCTTCGATCAGGATGGCGACCGACCCTTGTATCAGGTAATACAGGACATCCGCCTGATCACCCGGATGGATAATGTCGGTCTTATTCTGATAACGTCTGCGATGACAGAACGACAGAAAATTCCGTAGGTACTCCGGTTCTTTGGGCGGGAGATTTACGATCGGCTTCACGCGTTGGGTTGCTCTGTCAAGTTTATGGGGGCAACAGCGTCACCCGCCAGAGATTCTGCAGTCCGCCGGGCATACTCGTCTTCGTTAACGGCTGCCTTCTGGCAAAGTATAGGCGTGGTCCTTAACTTGACCAATATATGCTAAGCTCCCAGGTCGATTTTGTGACGAGATTCAAGGTACTGAGGGGCGCTATGAAGGCAAGGGTCAAATGGGTACAGGATGCCACCATGGTGGGTGAGTCGGGCAGTGGCCATGCCCTGGTGATGGACGGTCCGCCGGAACACGGGGGCAGAAATCTTGGTGTGCGGCCCATGGAGATGCTGTTGCTGGGCATGGGGGGTTGTACGGAATTCGACGTGCTTCATATCCTGAAAAAGGCGCGCCAGCAGGTGACGGACTGTGTGGTGGAACTGGCGGCAGAGCGTGCGCAGGACGACCCCAAGGTATTCACCCGTATCCATGTCCACTTCATCATCAGCGGGCCGAATCTGAGTGAAAAACACGTGACAAGGGCGGTTGCTCTGAGCGCCGAGAAATACTGTTCAGCCTCCATTATGCTCGGTGCCACCGCAGATGTCACTCACGACTTTGAAATTAGAAGCACGTGAGCGCAGGGACATTGACGGTTTGATGCGGGCGTTCGAAGGGTTTTGCATGCAGATTTTCGAAGAGGTGTTTGGGTGATGCCTGCGCGGGGCTTTTCTACCGTACCGGGCGCCGCTGCACTCGGTACCGACCCGCATCGCCTGCGGCAGGTTCTTCGGTAGATGGCCAGCCCCTCGAACAGACTGAAACTGCACGGGTTCAATAATCTGACCAAGACTCTCAGTTTCAATATCTACGATATTGCCTTTGCCGACAGTGCCGAGCAGCACCGGGCGTATATTGATCACATCGATGGCGTCTACAACGCCGAGCGACTGACTCAGATACTCACCGATGTAGCCAATATCATCGGCGCCAACATACTCAATATCGCGCGTCAGGATTACTATCCTCAGGGCGCCAGTGTTACCGTACTCGTCGCCGAGGAACCGATGCGGGACTCGCGCCCCTTGTCAGACACTCCAGCCCCCGGCCCCCTGCCGGAGGCGGTCGTGGCGCATCTGGATAAGAGCCATCTCACCGCACACACTTATCCGGAGGCCCATCCCACGGGTGGCGTCAGCACCTTCCGTGTGGACATCGACATTTCCACCTGTGGTTGCGTATCCCCCTTGAATGCCTTGAATTACCTGATCCATAGTTTCGAATCGGATATCGTGATCCTCGATTACCGGGTGCGGGGGTTCACCCGCGATGTGGAAGGCGGCAAACACTTTATCGATCACGGTATCAGTTCCATCCGGGACTACCTGTCCCCCGACACCCTGCGCAAGTACGAGACGGTGGATGTGAACCTGCGCCAGGAGAACCTGTTTCACACCAAGATGATGGTCAAGGACTTTGTGCTGAACGATAATCTTTTCTGCATCGAGGACAAGGATCTCGCCGCTCGGGAACGGGATCAAATCCAGCGTCGTCTACATCGGGAAATGCAAGAGATCTTCTACGGGAAGAATCTCTGAGGCTCGCAGCTAGACCGTATTTCTCACCACCCTTCTAGGAGGCTGGGGCTTGCCCCAGCTTTGCTGCGTAGTGGATCGCGAAACAAAGAGCTGGGGCAAGCCCCAGCCTACATTTGCTGAAAATCGTTCAAGATGCAAAGCCAGATTGGGCCAAACATCCGAACCCTGGTGAGAGATTCGGACTAGATCCAATACACCGTGCGGGTCATGACCTTCGACGTTAGCGTCATGGCGAACTGTATGGGTTTGGGAAGTTTCGCCCCCCCGCTTTCCAGGGCCACCGTTGCATGGTGGGCCTCATCTACTTTCATCTGTTCGAGTATGGCGCGGCTTTTTTCGTCCTGCGCAGGCAACTGGGCCAGGTGCCCATCCAGATGAGCGCCGACCTGGTGTTCCGTTGCCGCCACGAACCCCAGGCTCCACTTGTCACCCGCGAGCCCCGCCGCGGCACCGATTGCAAATGAACCTGCGTACCAGAAAGGGTTGAGAAAACTGGTTCGGCTGCCAAGTTCGGCGAGGCGGGTCTCACACCAGTCCAGGTGATCGTTTTCCTCATCGGCGGCACGTTCCATGCTACCCCGAACCTCCGGGAGCCGGGCGGTAAGCGCCTGCCCCTGATACAGCGCCTGGGCACAGATCTCGCCGGTGTGATTGATTCGCATCAGGCGGGCCGTGTGATCCCGTTCTTGCGCCGACATTTCCACCTCGGGGATACCCACGGCGGGGTTGCGCCGCTCGGTGACCTGCGGGCGTCCGAACAGGGTGCGCATGGCCTGGTCGATACCCATGAGCAAACGGTCGGCAGAGGTGTAATCGCGTGGTTCCATAGCCCAAAGATACAGGATAAGAGCGCCGAGGTACAAGGGCGGCGGAAACCTGGGGGAGCCCTGCGCTCAATTCCCTGAGACTGCTCTTAAAAGCAACCACGGATGAACACAGATAAACACGGATTTTGATCTGTACACGACAGCGGGCGAAAAATCCGCCAAGCCAACTCTAACCCGGATATTTCACCACAGAGGACGCAGAGGGCACAGAGTATATTGAACTTTGAGAGGTTTCTCGGGCAAAGCTGAAGCCGGAGTGTTTACACAACGTCGGAGTTAAGGCTCCATTTGTCGGGCGATGAGCTGCACCGGGTGCAGGATCTCGATGGGCAGCCCCGCGGCCCGGACCCCGGCGGCAAGCTGCAGGGCGCAGCCGACGTTGGAGGTGGCCAGAATATCCGGATTCAGCGACCGGACGGCGTTGATCTTGTCTTCCAGGAGCCGCTTGGACATCGCCGGCTGGGTGAGCAGATACAGCCCTGCACTCCCACAGCAGAATTCGTTGTCCGGCAGTTCCAGGATCTCGAGTCCCGGAATCTTCCGCAACAGCGCATAGGGTGCTTGCTCTTGTTTCAGGACGTTGCGCAGGGAACAGGGTTCGTGCACCGCTACGCGTGCGTGCAGGGGGCGCAACGCCAGGGCCTCGGGCCAGGCGAGGCCGGTCAGGTAGTGGCTGATATCCAGGATCTGTTTAGAAAATGCCCGCGCTGCCGCTGCCTGGCGACTCCCCTCGATCAAGGCCGGGTACTCCACGAGGTGCGCACTACAGCCGGTATCGACGCCGACGATGCTGTCTGCACCGCAGGCGGCAAAGGCTTCGAGATTCCGTTCCGCCAGCCGGCGGGCGGCCTGCGGTGCACCTCCATGTTGATGCAGTGC
>JAUXGQ010000234.1 GCA_030621975.1 Gammaproteobacteria bacterium
AACACCCGGCGATCATCGGCCAGGGGATGAATCACCACCGTGGTGTCCTTGCGAGCCTCCACGATCTCATCAAGGTAGCAGATACCCCCGACGCGCACCGCCCGCGCCAAGGGGCCGTCCACCCATACGGTTTCACCGCCTTTGACCAGAAAACGCCCTACCAGGTCGGAAGAGGTAGGATCGTCATGACAGGAAACGGTGATCAGCGGGCGCTTGAGACGCCAGGCCATGTGCTCCATGAACCGGGTCTTACCGCATCCGGTGGGCCCTTTCAGCAATACGGGCAGCATATTGCTATAGGCCGCCTCGAAAACGGCTATTTCGTCCCCCACCGACTCGTAATAAGGCTCTTCGATAACAAAATATTCTTCCGGCTTCAGCACCCGCGCATCGTGATTCACTCATAACTCCGTCGGTCGAAGACACATCCCGGCAAACTACTGGTAACCACAGGTCAGCGCAAGCCAAAATATCCGCTGCGCCTCTAGCTTCACTCTTAACCACGGATGGACACGGATTAACACAGATTATGCATGTTTTGCCGTTCACTTCTCGTTGAGAGTTTGGCTGGCCGATTATTCACCTGCTCTCGTTTAGAAAAAAATATCCGTGTCTATCCGTGTTCATCCGTGGTTGTCTTTTTGATCGGGCTATTAGCGCGCCCCTACCCGACCCGCTGTGGGTTTATTTATTAGTGATTTCTAATAAAACATAATTGCTTTCTATTAGTACATTGGAAAATTCGATGATCCTTTAGCCGGTTTCTTATAGCGGGAAAATCAGAAGGGGAGTATCGTATCTGGTTTGAATCGAGGGAAGATCCCCCCCCCTAACTGTCGATTTAACAAGGTAATTTAGTAAGTTATTCGGGCGGTGCCAACCGCCCGCGCCCGAAGTTCCAATCCGCAACGGAGGTATATCCATGACGGAGGTAATCGCAACCAACGAGACCATCCTGGTGGTCGGTGGCGGTATCAGCGGCATGACCGCAGCCCTGGAAGCCGCTGAAACAGGGAAACAAGTCGTCCTGGTCGAAAAGCGCCCCTACGTGGGGGGCCGGACCGCACAACTGTACAAATATTTCCCTAAGCTCTGTTTTCCGACCTGCGGGCTGGAAATCAATCAGCGCCGAGCCAAGATGAACCCGGGCCTCAATATCCTGACCATGGCCGAGGTGACGGATATCACCGGTGAAGCGGGCGATTACACCGCCACCGTCAAGCTCAGCCCCCGTTATGTGAACGAAAACTGCACCGCCTGCGGCGACTGCGCCGACGCCGTGGAGGCCGAGTTCGACAATGAGTTCAACTACAACCTGAACCAGCGCAAGGGTGCTTATCTCCCCTACACCATGGCCCATCCCCAGCGTTATGTGCTGGACCCGCGCATCATCGGCACCGCGGATGCCGACAAGGCCAAGGCGGCCTGCAAATACGGCGCCGTCGACCTGGACATGCAGGAGGAGACCATCGAATTCAAGGCCGGCGCCGTCATCTGGGCCACCGGCTGGCAGCCCTATGATGCCAACAAGATACAGCCCTACGGCTACGACCGTATCGCCAACGTCATCACCAGTGTGGAATTCGAGCGCATGATGGACCCCCAGGGCCCCACCGGCGGCAAACTGGTCCGCCCGTCGGACGGCAAAGAGGCGAAAGACGTCGCGTTCATCCAGTGTGCCGGCTCCCGCGACCAGAACCATCTGCTGCACTGTTCGCGCATCTGCTGCATGGCCACCCTCAAACAGACCACCTATGTTGACGAGTCCTGGGGCGACCAAGGCAAATCGACCGTCTATTACATCGATATCCGCGCCATCGACCGGTTCGAGGACTTTTACAAAAAGGTTCAGGACAACCCGAACGTCTCTTTTATCAAGTCCAAGGTCGCCAGCATCGTGGAAGACAAGGCCACCGGTAACCCGGTCCTGCACGGCGTGGACACCGAGGGCTACAACCGCTACGCCAGCCCCCATGACCTGGTGGTGCTTGCCATCGGCATGCAACCCAGTGTCGACAGGGACAGGTTTCCGGTCGACATCGTCATTAACGCGGAAGGTTTCATCGAGCCGGCGCCCGAGAACGGGGGCATCTTCGCGGCGGGCAGTGCATCCGATGCCCTGGACGTCAACCGTGCCGTCCAACATGCCACCGGCGCGGCCCTGCGCGCCATCCAGGTCGTCAACCGCGTAGCCGGAATGGAGGGTTAAACAGTGTCAGCAGACAAGAAAATTGGCGCTTATATCTGCAAAGGCTGCGGTATCGGCGAGCGCCTGAATACCGACCAGCTCGAAATGATCGCGACCCGCGAGGGCAAGGCGGCGTTTGCCAAATCCCATGACATGCTCTGCAGCAAGGAAGGCGTGGCCCTGATCCGCGCCGACATCGATGCGGGCGAGGCCAATCACGTCTTGATCGCCGCCTGTTCCCGGCGCGCCAAGGTGGAGGCCTTCAATTTCACGGATGTCGCCCTGGCCCGCGCCAACCTGCGCGAAGGGGTGATCTGGGTGCGCCCGGAAAGCGATGAGAATCAGGAAACCACCCAGGAGATGGCGGAAGACTATATCCGCATGGGCTGTGCGGAGGTCAAGTTCATGACCCTGCCAAGCTCCAGCGAAGAGCAGGAACTGAACAAGCACATCCTGGTGGTGGGCGGTGGCGTGACCGGCATGACGGCGGCCATCGAGGCGGCCGCCGCGGGCTACCCCATCAGCATCGTGGAAAAGACCGGCGCCCTGGGCGGGCATGCCGGCCAGCTCCATAAACGCACCCCCAACCGCTCGCCCTATGCGGACCCCCAGGATACGGGTATCGCGGAGATGATCGCCGCCATCGAGGGCAACGACCGGATTACCGTGCATCTCAACAGCACCCTGACCCGGACCTCGGGCGCGCCGGGGCGCTTCTCGGCGGACATCACCACCGAGAGCGGCGCCACCACCACCGAGAATTTCGGCGCCATCGTGCAGGCCAGCGGCTTCAAGCCCTACGACGCCAACCAGTTGCCGGAGTTCGCCTACGACAAGAGCCCGGACGTGGTCACCAACCTCGAACTCGAGGCCCTGGCCAAGGCGGCCGACGGCGGACCCATCAAGCGCCCCTCCGACGGCCGGGAGGTCAAGAGCGTCGCCTTCGTCCAATGTGCCGGGCAGCGCAGCGACAAGGAAGGCCATCTGCCTTATTGCTCCGGCTTCTGCTGCACCACGAGCATCAAGCAGGCCATGTATTTCAAGGACGGCAATTCGGACGTCGATACCACGGTGCTGTTCAGCGACCTGCGCACCCCGGGTGCGCCGGGCGAGGACTTCTACCGCAGCGGCCAGCAGAAGGGGATCGTCTTCTCCAAAGGCCAGGTCTCGGAGGTCGTACCCGGCGATACCCTGGAGGTGAAGTTCAAGGATCTGATCCTGAACGAGGATACCGCCATGCAGTGCGATCTGGTGGTGCTGGCCACGGGCATGGTCGCCACCACCGGCCCCGACCCCGACGCCGTGCCCATGGAAGCGGAGGAAGGCGAACAGGGCGCCGAAAAGACCGAGGAGGTCGAAGCGGTCCAGACCGTCGAGGTGTCGGTGGACTCCATTCTCAATCTGGACTACCGCCAGGGCACGGACCTGCCCCATCTGAGGCACGGTTTTACGGATTCCCATTTCATCTGTTTTCCGTACGAGACCCGCCGCACCGGCATCTACGCCGCCGGTCCGGTACGCCGACCCATGGATATCCAGCAGGCCCGGGACGATGCCACCGGCGCGGCCATGAAGGCCATCCAGGCGGTGGAAAACGCCGCCAAAGGGCGCGCTGCCCATCCCCGTGTCGGCGATCTCTCCTACCCCGTATTTCGCAAGGAGGGCTGCACCCAGTGCAAGCGCTGTACCGTGGAATGCCCCTTCGGCGCCATCAACGAAGACGAGAAAAGCTACCCGCTGTTCAACGAGTCCCGCTGCCGACGTTGCGGCACCTGCATGGGGGCCTGCCCGGTGCGCGTGATCTCGTTCGAGAACTACTCCATCGACACCGTCGGGCAGCAGATCAAGAACTGCGATATCCCGGACGAGTTCGACGAGAAGCCGCGTATCCTGGTGCTGGCCTGTGAGAACGACGCCTATCCCGCCCTGGATCAGGCGGCCATGAACGGCGTGGAGATCAATCCCTGGGCCCGGGTGATTCCGGTTCGCTGCCTGGGCTCGATCAGCCTGAGCTGGATCACGGACGCCATGAACAGCGGTTACGACGGCGTGGTGCTCATGGGCTGCCGTCGCGACGACGACTATCAGTGCCATTTCATACGCGGCTCCGCCATCGCCGCCGAGCGTATGAGCAAGGTGGGCGACACCCTGCAAACCCTGAGTCTGGAACCCGAGCGGGTCCAGGTCTACGAGGTAGCCACCACCGACATCGAACGGGCGCCTAAACTGATCAACGACATGGCGGAGACCGTGGAGAAGATCGGCATGAGCCCGTTCAAGTTCTAAACGGAGACAAATCGATGACCGCGAACCAAGCGATGGTCGAGAAATATCGCAACAACTTCCTCAAGGAAGTCGAGGCGAACGT
>JAUXGQ010000166.1 GCA_030621975.1 Gammaproteobacteria bacterium
AGCAGGTCCTGCCACGCCTTAGCCTTCTGTTCGGGCGAGCGCAATAGATAGGCCGGGTGATAGGTCACCACCAGGGGGATCCGGTTTCCCCCGAATTCATGCATCCTCCCCCGCAATCTGCCCACCGGCGTGTCGGTGTTGAGCAGATGTTGTGCCGAAATTCTTCCCACCGAAAGGATCACCCGGGGGCTGATCAGTTCAATCTGACGCATCAGAAAAGGCTCACAGAGTAAGGCCTCTTCCGGCCTGGGATCGCGATTTTCGGGCGGACGGCATTTTAGGATGTTGGCGATATAGACCTGTTCGCGGCTCAAACCAATCCCCTTCAGCATGGCGTTTAGCAATTGCCCCGCTCGCCCCACGAAAGGCTCGCCCTGACGGTCCTCGTCCGCCCCCGGGGCTTCGCCGATAACCAGGAGATCCGCCTCCCTGTCCCCTACCCCGAATACGGCCTGGGTACGGGTTTCCGACAGACCGCAGGCCGTGCAGGACAACACCCGCTGCCTCAGGGCATCCCAATCCAGGCGCGCCGTCTCTTTCGGGAGAGGGATAGGAGGGGATGTGGTCGCCGCGGCGGAAGGCTCAACAACATCGCCTGTCTCCGGATGGGAGATCTCCGCCAACCCGGCCCGCGGATTCGGGGCGTCTTGCTCCACACGGATCGGCCGTACTACCGGGTCGGGCGTCCCTTCCAGGGGCTCTTCCCGGGGCGGCGAAGTCCCAGGATCCAGATCGTCAGGCAGGCGGCGCACCCATCCCTGGATGCCCATGGCTGCCAGATACTGTCTGCGCAAGGTCTCGTCCATGCCAGTATCCTGTCTCACACATCCCCAATCTGGGGGTGCTCGCGTAAAGCCGGCTGAACCATCTTGTTGTAGGCGTTCAGATAGGCCTTGGCCGAGGCAATCACAATATCCGTGTCCGCGCCCTGGCCGTTTACGATCCGCCCCCCCTTCTCCAGCCGCACCGTCACCTCGCCCTGGGCGTCGGTGCCGCTGGTGATGTTGCTCACCGAATAAAGCTGTAACTCGGTGCCGCTGCTTACGATGGATTCGATAGCCTTGAACGCGGCATCCACAGGGCCGCCGCCCAGGGCCACACCGGCTTCTTCCTTACCATCGATGGAAAGCACCACATCCGCCCTTGGGGTCTCCCCGGTTTCCGAACAGACCCGGAGGGACATGAGCTTGGCGCGTTCGTTCTCTAAAGCCAGGCCGGCATCCGTGACCAGGGCCTGGAGATCGTCATCGAAGATCTCGTGTTTCTTGTCCGCAAGGTCCTTGAACCGGGAGAAAGCCGCATTCAGCTCTTCCTCCGACTCGAACTCGATACCTATCTCCAGGAGACGGGCGCGAAACGCGTTGCGTCCGGAGTGTTTGCCCAGCACCATACGGTTCTGGGTCCAGCCCACGTCCTGGGCGCGCATGATCTCGTAGGTCTCCCGGCTCTTCAGCACCCCGTCCTGATGGATGCCCGATTCATGGGCAAAGGCATTGGCGCCCACGATGGCCTTGTTGGGCTGCACCGGAAATCCCGTAATGCCCGACACCAGGCGCGAACAGTTGACGATCTGGGTGGTGTCCAGACCCGTATCGCAGGAGAAAACATCCTTGCGGGTGCGCACCGCCATGACCACCTCTTCCAGCGAGGCGTTACCCGCCCGCTCGCCAAGCCCGTTGATGGTGCATTCCACCTGCCGCGCCCCGTTGGAGACCGCCGTCAGGGAATTGGCCACCGCCAGTCCGAGGTCATTGTGACAGTGCACGGAAAACACCGCTTTGTCCGAATTCGGCACCCGTTCCCTGAGCTGCCGGATGAGGGCGCCGAATTGTTCGGGAATGCTGTACCCCACGGTATCCGGTATGTTGACGGTACCGGCACCCGCCTCGATCACCGCCTCGAGCACGCGGCACAGAAAGTCCGTCTCGGAACGACCCGCATCTTCCGGCGAAAACTCCACATTGTCGGTGTAACGCCGGGCCCGCTTTACCGCCGCCACCGCCTGTTCGACCACCTGATCCGGCTGCAATCGCAGCTTCATCTTCATATGGATCGGCGAGGTGGCGATAAAGGTGTGGATGCGCGCCGAATTGGCGCCCCGCAGGGCCTCCCCGGCACGGTCGATGTCCTTGTCCACGGCACGGGCCAGACCACAAACCGTACTGTCCTTGATGGCCTGGGCCACGGCCTGTACCGCCTCAAAATCCCCCGGGCTGGCAATGGGAAAACCGGCCTCGATCACGTCAACCCGCAAGCGCTCCAGCGCCTTGGCGATACGCACCTTCTCGTCCCGCGTCATGGAGGCCCCGGGACTTTGTTCACCGTCACGCAAGGTGGTGTCGAAAATAATCAATCGATCTGTATTACTCATGTTCCGTCTCCGCCGTCTGCCGCAACTGCGTTCGGACGGCATTAATCTGTATTCTAACTGGTTATTTTGCGTATGTTAGCCCTCGCCAGGGCGTGTCTGAGTAGCTTGCCCGTCAGGGCAGCAGTCGCAGCAGAGATAGAAACGGAAAGGAGTCGTGCAGGCGCACAAGACCCGCCGCCGGATGTTCGGCGACCTGAAGCTGGCCTTGTGGTTTCTTAGGTATCATTGCAATTCTCGTATCGAGATTTGTCGAATATAGCGCATTGTTCTCATCTTGCCAATCCTTGTCCCTGATTTCAGACCCTGATTACATGTCGGCCGGAGCAGGCCTGTTCCTCCATCCGTAGGAGCCCGCTTGCGGGCAAACGCGCGCGCGTGGAGGCCCATGTTCGCCCGCAAGCGGGCTCCTACGGGCTATAATATTAGGTTATGTTTCGGAACTTGCGCCGGATTTGACCGCCGTTTTCCGCGCCGCCCGTTTGCGGCGGAGTTGCACCAGCGTGACCACCGGACCCGACACCGCATAGGTCAGAAATATCAGGAACAATACCAATGGGGGCTGCAAAAACACCACGGCAAACCCCAGCATCATTACCACCACGAAAATGAACGGCACCTTGCCTCGGAAATCCACCTCCTTGAAGCTGTAATAGCGGAAGTTGCTGACCATGAGCAAGCCCACGACTGTGGTCTGCACGCCCGCGATCCAGCTCACATCCGGCCCTGATATGCCGTAGTCTACGGCGATCCACACGCTGCCCCCCATGATCGCCGCGGCGGAAGGGCTCGGCAGGCCCTGAAAATACCTTTTGTCCATGCTGCCGATCTGGGTATTGAAACGGGCCAGGCGCAAGGCGGTGCCCGCGGTATAGATAAAGGCCGCAAGCCATCCGATCTTACCCAGTCCCGAAAGCGCCCAGTGATACATCACGAGGGACGGCGCCAGACCAAAGGCCACCATGTCCGAGAGACTGTCGTACTCCGCACCGAAGGCGGTCTGGGTATTGGTTATCCGAGCCACTCTGCCATCCAGCCCGTCCATGATCATGGCGGCGAATATGGCTACGGCCGCAAGCTCGAAGCGCCCGTTAACGGCGGTCAGTATGGCGTAGAAACCCGCAAACAAGGTCGCGGTGGTAAAGAGATTGGGCAGCAGATAGATGCCGCGGACACGTTTGACAGGGGCTTTATCGGGTTCATCCATCACGACATGTTCCGCTCTTTTCGACGATCTCGTTATCTCTATCAGATAGCCAGGCCCTTGGCGCCTCGGGCGATGCCGGACGGCCCGGAACGCACCACCTCCACGATGAACTCATCGTGCACCGCCCCAATAAAGGCATCCAGTTTCTCCCCGGTACCCGTCAGTTCGATGATGTAGCTGGTGTCGGTCACGTCGATGATGCGGCCCCGAAAGATATCGGCCAGCCGCTTGATCTCTTCGCGTCCGTCTTTCTCCGCCCGGACCTTGATCAGGAGCATCTCTCTTTCGATATGCGGCCCGTCGGAGAGATCCAGCAGCCTGACCACATCCACCAGCTTGTTGAGCTGCTTGGTGATCTGTTCGATGATCTCTTCGCTACCGCTCGTCACCAGGGTCATACGGGACAGGGAACTGTCCTCGGTGGGCGCCACGGTCAGCGACTCGATGTTATAACCCCGGGCGGAAAACAAGCCTGCCACCCGGGAAAGCGCCCCGGATTCGTTCTCCATCAGGATAGAAATGATGTGTCGCATGATCAGGCAAGCTCCCTTTCCGGAGAAAGATGCATCTCGTGGTGACCCTTGCCCGCTGCGATCATCGGGTAGACGTTCTCGGAGGGGTCGACGACCACATCCATGAACACCATCCGGTCTTTCAAGGAGAAGGCCTCCCGCATGGCGTCTTCCAGTTCCCCCGGTTTTTCGACGCGCATCCCCACATGTCCGAAACTCTCGGCCAGGGCCACGAAATCCGGCAGCGCATCCACGTAGGAATGGGAGTAGCGGCTTTCATAGAAAAACTCCTGCCACTGACGCACCATCCCCATGTAGCCATTGTTCAGAAGGACGACCTTCAGTGGCAGGTTATATTGCTTACAGGTCGCCAATTCCTGGATGCACATGAGTATGCTGGCCTCGCCGGAAATACAGGCCACGTCGGCGTCGGGATGGGCCAGTTTCACACCCATGGCGGCGGGCATACCGAATCCCATGGTGCCCAGACCCCCGGAATTGATCCAGCGGCGAGGCTTATCGAACGCATAGAACTGAGCCGCCCACATCTGGTGCTGGCCCACGTCTGAGGTAACAAAGGCGTTCCCCTGTGTCACCTTATACAGGGTCTCCACCGCGAACTGGGGCTTGATCCGTTTGCTGTTCTGGTCGTATTTGAGGCAGTCCATGTTGCGCCAGGCACCTATCTGCTTCCACCAGTTGTCCAGGTTTGGCGGTTGCTTCCCGTTTGCCTTGATGATCTTGATCATATCCGTCAGTACGTTCTTGACCGATCCCACGATGGGGATATGCACCCGTACGTTTTTGGAGATCGAGGCCGGATCTATATCGATATGAATGATCCTGGCATTCGGACAGAACTGTGCGATTTTGCCGGTGACCCGATCGTCGAACCGGGCACCGATGGCGATCAGCACGTCGGTTTCGTGCATGGCCATGTTGGCCTCGTAGGTGCCGTGCATGCCAAGCATACCGATAAACTGCTCATCGGTCCCCGGATAAGCGCCCAATCCCATGAGCGTCTGGGTGATCGGAAAACCGGTCAGCCTCACGAGTTCTCTCAACTCCTGCGACGCTTCGCTCAATATAACGCCACCTCCGGAATAGATAACCGGCTTTTTCGCGCTGAGCATCATCGCCACCGCCCGCCGTATCTGCCCGGGGTGTCCTCTTTCCGTTGGATTGTACGAGCGCATGCTGATCTTGCTGGGATATTCGTAGGTGACCTTGACGTTCGGATCCGTCACGTCTTTCGGAATATCTACGACCACCGGACCGGGTCGCCCGGAGGTGGCGATGAAAAAGGCCTTTTTGATGGTCTCCGCGAGATCCCGAACGTCCTTGACCAGGAAATTGTG
>JAUXGQ010000341.1 GCA_030621975.1 Gammaproteobacteria bacterium
CGACTTCCGGTTGACGAGAGCGTATACCCTGGGTGAACTGCTCGACGACACCCGAAAAATCAGGCCGACCGCGAGCCACTTCTACTGGCTCTGGAGACAGAGCCTGCGCTACGAGGACGAGTTGCTGCATCTGGAAACGACGGAATGCCGACAACTGACGTTCGACGTGAGGACAGGTGAGGTCTTGAACCAAAGCCTTGCCGCCGATGGCGACACTCGCTGCGCGGTGCCGTAGCTCAAGCTTTCATGGGACTCAAGTCCCCGCGATGCGGAGATCGCTCAGGCCGATCATGATGTTGCCGAGGCCAGGGCCCGAAATAGTCTGTTAGGCAGAGATATTTCAGCATTGCCCTGCCTGATGCCGTCTTTTTCGGCTCCGGCAATCAAGGGCCGAAGGGGCAGAAGACCTGGGACTCTTAAACCTTGACTGCTTTCAAGTACGCTGACACCTCGATTGCGGACCCCTCGATTGAGTTTCAATTGCGCCTGACGCCATCGCTTTTGCAGGCACTCAGGTCCCTGAGATCAATGTTACGCCCTTTGGGCTCTCGCGAGTGGTTCTCACTGATGGCCACGTTATAGATGTCGCCCATGTAGCTGACCTTGATGTCATAGTTGTACCCGGCGCGGGCCTTCAATAGGGTCTCATGGCTCATGGTGCTACTTGAGTTGGCGAGAAAGGAGGAGTTGGAAAAGACAAAGACCATGTAGCTCAGCTTATCCGGCGGTATTCCAACCTCGATGAACGGCTCATTCAGGTTGACCGTGCCCTGGTACTCGGTCTTGCAGTTGGCCGTTATGTTAAAGATATCAACCTCCGCGCGAACTTTTGAGAACATCGAGCCGGAATCGGTCTCGGTCCGTATGACGAGGTTTTTCTCGAGGTCATTCGGGTAGGTCCTCAGGCTCGAACAGCCCGCCAGACTGAAGGCGGCGAGCAGTACCCCCGCGACATACGGGCTGATGCCGTATGTGCTTTTATACAGCATAACCTGACTCCCTCTGCCTTATCGTCACTGCGTGAGATCCGGACAGCCGACATTCTCGCCGGTGCACCAGCCCTTGACGGCCTTGATCAGGGCATCGTGGCCGAAGGCCGGACCGTACAGGTCCACCCGGGTCTTGTTTTTACTAACCGGGTAGGCATCGGCGACCAGCAGGAAGTAGCCACCCTCGGGCTCTTCGTACACCTTCAGGGTATTATCCGTATGTTGCTGCACGTGCAGCTCGGCCATTTTCTCTTTCACCTGAACGGTTGGTTTGTAGGTGACGGTGTATGTACTGACCACCGGCCCGTATTTCCCGGGCGTGCTCGAAGTGACGCTGACCGTTTTATTCAGACACTCGGGCCCTTTCTTCTCAAATGTCTCGGCGACGGCGCTGAAAGGACGGTTCACATCGAACGTCTCAACCTTGCCTGTGAGGGCCTCCGGGACGGCCTCGCGGAACTCATCCGCCGTTAGCGGCATGTTCCCGCAGCCCGTTATCAGGGTAGAAAGGCCGGCAATCAGTACAGAAAATGTAAAGAATTTTGTCATAACCGTGCTCCTTGAGGCTTGGGTATCATAGATTGCTGCATAGGGCCTTTATCGTGAATACGGAAGGAATCTTTAGCGGATTCTCACAGATTCACTTAAGCGCAGTCCGTACGGTGGATAATGTCCGAATTGGATCGCCTGAAGGGGTCGGCGGAAAATGAGAATCGAATTGATTTACAATTGTCACCAATCCCCTTCGTTTAGGGCTTGCGCCAAAATAAGTTTACGTTTTTGGGCGTCGAGGCGCCCGTCTGGCAAGGCGTGAGGAGCGCGAATAGTGAACTATTCAAGCGACGAACAACGCAGCCAGACGGGATGGATCGGCGTTCAAAAATGTGAAGTTATTTTGAAGCGAGCCCTTAGTGGTCTGTTGGTAGGAAGACGTTCGACAGATCGCAAACAGCGAAGTCGAGAGCGGAGGGGAGGGTGATCAGCGGGAAGCGCGGAAGGAGTCAGCGATTCAGCCGTGGAATGCTTCCAGCGAAGGCCGATCTTCCGATGGATTCTCTCGAAGTGGATGCGTTATCCTTCCTGTACGCCACCAGATCACTTCCATGCTGCTCGATTGGATACTCCACTTATGATCAGGGTTATTGGCTTCAAGATCGTCAATCCTGCTGCTTTGAGGAAGAATGAGAGCACCGCTTTTGCTAAGCGGCTTTATGAACTTCACTGCCGTATCTTTGATGGTGTCGATGAAGCGACCTTCTATGCCTATGTGATCAACTCACCGGCGCAATGGACGCGCATCAAGTTATTTATTAACGCACGGGGCGAGACCGTGGGCTACTGCGCTGTGCATCGCTTCGCAAAGCAGATGCGCGGTCGTCCCCGCACCATATTCCGTGCTGAAGCTGGGCTACTGCGAGAATACCGAGGACGTAGCAGAACCCTTTGGTTTGGCTTTGCCGAAGCGATTAAATATCGCCTGCAACACCCCCTTTGTTCCCTCTATTACCTTGGCACCTTTGTCCATCCAAGGGTCTATAGTATGTTTTCCCGGTATTTTCACCAATACTACCCCCGACACGATCAACCCGTACCCGAATCAACGGCGCAGTTTATGAGTGACCTCGCTGATGCGTTTCATCTGGAAAAGGTTTCCGCTGGCACACCCCTGGTAAGAAAGGTCGGGTGGGTCACGCGAGAATCGGAACAAGATCGGGCTTTTTGGCAAACGCACCCTAGCCCTGCCGTGCATTATTACATCACCGCCAATCCCGGTTACGTCAGCGGGCGTGGCCTGGTGACATTGGTTCCGCTGTCATTCAGCAATATTTCGCTATCAGCATTGCATTTCCTGAGACACAAGGTGCGGCATTCGTTTGAGAGTTCAGGGGACATACCTAACTCCTAAATGCTTCTATCATAAATCCACAATACAACAGCAAGGAGCAAGTGATCCTGGTCCAGTGCGAAAGCGACTATTGATGGAAAAGATGATCAACGGCTCAGGGTCAAACCGATGTTGGATCGGGTCCACGACTGGCATTCTTACCTTGCTGATTCAAATTCGGCAACGGTTGACGAACAACTCATTCGAAAACATGTAAGGGCAGGCCGGCCGCTGGGAACCGGGTCTTTCGTAACTGAATTGCGCTGGTGTGTCCCCGACTCAGCCCGGCATCGACAGCTGTGCAACGGTTCCGCCGCCTTCCCGCGCCATCAGACAAATCTCCCAACCATGCTGGTCGGCCAACTGGCGGGCGATGGCGAGACCGAGCCCGGTACCGCCGGTTTCGCGACTGCGTGCGCCTTCAAGCCGGTGAAACGGTCGAAACACGGCTTCACGCTCCGATTCCGGAATACCGGGACCGCGGTCGCAGATGCGGACGAGCACGGAGTTTCCCTCGTATGCCAGTGTGATGTCGATCGGCTGTCCGAAACCGTAGCGAACCGCGTTGTCCAGTAGATTGGTGAGGATCCGCCGCAACGGGGCCGGGTCGGTCGGGACCCGGCAGGTCCCCGGAGCGTCCAGGCTTACGTCCGTACCACCACGCCTGGCATCCGCCACCAGCGACTCGACCAACGCACGGAGGTCGGTCTGCTCGCTGCGCACCTCGCCCAAGCCCCGGGCCAGCTCCAGGAATTGGCCGATGAGCTCATTCATCGCCTCCAGGTCCCGACGCATGGTGGCGACCAGGTCCGGGTTGGGATTGGGGTTGGGGTTGGAAATGATGTCCTGCTCCAGCATCTCCAGGGCCAGCCGCAGCCGGGTCAGCGGTGTGCGCAGGTCATGCGAGATACCCGCAAGC
>JAUXGQ010000144.1 GCA_030621975.1 Gammaproteobacteria bacterium
CTTCCCCGGCAAGGTCTGGTTTGTATACGGCGGTCAGTCAGACTATGTGACGCCCGCCTGTAACAGCATCATCACCGAGTTGTTTCCCCATGCCCGCCTGCGTATGCTGGCAGGGGCCGGACACTGGGTCTACGCGGAAAAGCCGGAGGAATTTCTGGCGGTGGTCGGCAGTTTCGTTCAAGGATCCTGACGCGGCATCGCCGGAACTGCAGAGGTAGGCTGGGGCTCGCCCCAGCTCTTTGTTTCGCGAGCCAGTACGCAGTAAAGCTGGGGCAAGCCCCAGCCTACATTAGGGTATACAATACTGCGCCTTTCAACCCCTATGGAGCCAAGTCCATGTCCCAGTCTGGAATCAAGAAAGTTGTGCTCGCCTACTCAGGCGGCCTGGATACCTCGGTCATTCTGAAATGGCTGGAAGATACCTATGGCTGCGAGGTGGTCACCTTCACGGCGGACATCGGACAGCGTGACGAGGTGGAGCCGGCACGCGCCAAGGCGGAGGCCTATGGCGTGAAGGAGATCTACATTGAAGACCTGCGCGAGGAATTCGTGCGCGATTTCGTGTTTCCAATGTTTCGTGCAAACACAATTTATGAAGGGGAATATCTGCTCGGGACCTCCATCGCCCGGCCCTTGATCGCCAAGCGCCTGGTGGAGATCGCAAACGAAACCGGGGCCGACGCTATCTCCCACGGGGCGACGGGCAAGGGCAACGACCAGGTTCGTTTCGAACTGGGCGCCTATGCCCTGAAACCGGGCATCAAGATCATCGCGCCCTGGCGCGAATGGGATCTCAACTCACGGGAGAAACTGCTGGCCTATGCGGAGCAGCACGGTATTCCCGTGGAGATGAAGCGGAAAGGGTCCAAGTCGCCTTATTCCATGGATGCCAACCTGCTGCACATCTCCTACGAGGGTTACGATCTGGAGGACCCCTGGGCAGAACCCGGTGAAGACATGTGGCGCTGGACAAGATCCCCGGAGAAGGCGCCCGATAGACCGACCTATGTGGAACTGACCTTCCAGAACGGGGATATCACCGCGATAGACGGTAAGCCCATGAGTCCGGGCGCCTTGCTGGAAACCCTGAACCGCGTGGCAGGCGAGAATGGCATAGGCCGGGCCGATATCGTCGAGAACCGCTACGTGGGCATGAAATCCCGGGGCTGTTACGAGACTCCGGGTGGCACCGTCATGCTCAAGGGCCACCGCGCGATGGAATCCCTGACCCTGGACAGAGAGGCCGCGCACCTGAAGGACGAGCTCATGCCGAGGTATGCGGAACTGATCTATAACGGCTATTGGTGGAGTCCGGAGCGGGAAATGTTGCAGGCAGCCATCGATGAGACCCAGAAGGTGATAAACGGTGAAGTAAGGCTCAAACTCTATAAGGGCAACGTCTTGGTAGTGGGGCGCAAGTCCGCGACCGACAGCCTTTTCGACGAGACTATCGCGACCTTCGAGGATGACGCGGGCGTCTACGATCAGAAGGATGCCGATGGCTTTATCCGGCTCAATGCGCTGCGTTTGCGCATGGCTGGCGCCAGGCGCCAGGGCTGATTTTCCGCGAAGGTCCTGTATGGTTCAAGGCCCTCGGACGCGCGCCGATATGCGTGTCTGAGTCAAATCGGGCTGTTTGATGTGGCCAGCCGTCCCGGCAACAACTGCGGATGCGCTGGAATTACGGTATCATCTCCATTTTTCCGGTTCGGGCGTGTTACATGTTCAGCAATATTCTCAAAAAGGTCTTCGGCAGTCGCAATGAGCGTTTGATTAAACGCCTGTCCAGGGAGGTGCAAAAGATCAGTGCCCTGGAGCAGGATTACGAAAAGCTGAGCGATGAGGAAATAAAAGGAAAAACAGAAGAATTTCGCCGGCGGCTCGAGCAGGGAGAGTTCCAGGATGCCCTATTGTACGAAGCCTTTGCCACGGTACGGGAGGCCGGTAAAAGGGCCTTGGGCATGCGCCATTTCGATGTTCAGCTCATCGGCGGTATGGTGCTGGATGACGGCAAGATCGCGGAGATGCGCACCGGTGAGGGCAAGACCCTGGTGGCGACCCTGTCGGCGTATCTGAATGCCCTGTCCGGCAAAGGCGTGCACGTAGTCACGGTAAACGATTATCTGGCGCAGCGCGATTCCGCCTGGATGGGACGCATCTACGAGTTCCTCGGGCTCAGCGTAGGCGTGATCATTGGAGGGCTGGAACCGGAGGCGCGCAAGACGGCCTATGCCGCCGATATCACCTACGGCACCAACAATGAGTTCGGCTTCGATTACCTTCGGGACAACATGGCCTTCAGCGCCGAGCAAAGGGTGCAACGGGGACAGCACTTCGCCATCGTCGACGAGGTCGATTCGATCCTTATCGACGAGGCGCGCACGCCTTTGATTATTTCCGGCCCGACCGATGACAATTCGGATCTGTACAGCCAGATTGACGCGTTGATTCCCCGTCTGACCCGGCAGGAGCGCATCGAGAGCGATGAGGCCCAGGAACAGTTCGGCCCGGGCGACTATTCGGTGGACGAAAAGGCCAAGCAAGTCTTTCTCAGTGAAGAGGGCCATCAGCATGTGGAGGAAATGCTGCTGGAACAGGGTCTGCTGGACGAAGTAAGCAGTCTCTACGACACTGCCAACCTCAGCCTGATGCACCACGTCAACTCCGCTTTACGGGCCCACGTGCTGTTCCAGCGAAACGTGGATTATATTGTGCGCGACGATCAGATCGTCATCGTGGACGAGTTCACCGGACGCACCATGCCGGGGCGCCGTTGGTCCGAGGGCCTGCACCAGGCGGTTGAAGCCAAGGAACGGGTGCCCATTCAGAACGAGAACCAGACCCTCGCGTCCATCACCTTCCAGAACTATTTCCGCCTGTACGACAAGTTGTCGGGGATGACCGGCACCGCGGATACGGAGGCCTACGAGTTCCAGCAGATCTATGGCCTCGAGGTGGTGGTTATCCCAACCAATGAGCCCATGATCCGGGATGATATGGGGGACCTGGTCTACCTGACCCCGGAAGAAAAGTTTCAAGCCATAACGGACGGCATCAAGGACTGTGCGACCCGGGGACAACCGGTGCTTGTGGGTACCGCCTCCATCGAAACCTCGGAGCTGGTTTCCAACCTGCTGAACGGGGGAAAGATAGATCATCAGGTGCTCAACGCGAAGCAGCACGAGCGTGAGGCACATGTCGTGGCACAGGCCGGTCGACCCGGTACCGTGACCATTGCGACTAATATGGCAGGCCGTGGCACGGACATCGTGTTGGGAGGAAACCTGGATGCGGAACTGGCAGGTCTTCCGGAGGACGTCGCCGAGACCGAAAAACAGCGGATCACAGAGGAATGGAAAAAGCGTCACGAGCAGGTGATCGCCGCTGGCGGTCTGCATGTGGTAGGCACGGAGCGGCACGAATCACGGCGCGTGGACAACCAGTTACGGGGTCGTTCCGGGCGTCAGGGCGACCCGGGCTCGAGCCGGTTTTATCTTTCCCTGCAAGACAATCTGATGCGGATATTCGCCTCCGATCGGGTGTCCGCCATCATGCAGAAACTGGGCATGGAGGAAGGCGAGGCCATTGAACACCCGTGGGTGACCCGGGCGATCGAGAATGCCCAGAAAAAGGTCGAAGGCCGAAATTTCGACATCCGCAAGCAGTTGCTGGAATTCGACGATGTGGCGAACGATCAGCGCCGAGTGGTCTACTCGCAGCGCAGCGAGCTGATGGAGAGCGAGGACATCTCGGATACCGTGGTGGCATTGCGCAAGGACGTCGTAAACGAGGTTATCAGTACTTATATCCCCCCCCAGAGCCTGGAGGAACAATGGGACGTTGCGGGGCTCAGCCAGGGTCTGGAAAACGAATTCGAGGGGAGCTGGCCGATCCAAAAATGGCTGGATGAAGACCACGACCTGCACGAAGAAACCCTGCGCGAGCGTATTCTCAAGCATTTAGAGGGCGACTACGCGGAAAAGGAGGCGTCAGCGGGCAGTCAGGTGTTGCGCCACTTCGAGAAGGCCGTGATGCTGCAGATCCTGGACAGTCAATGGAAAGAGCATCTCGCGGCCATGGATTATCTGCGCCAGGGTATTCACTTGCGGGGCTATGCCCAGAAGAATCCCAAGCAGGAATACAAGCGCGAGGCATTCGAGATGTTCGCCAGGATGCTGGACAGCATCAAGATGGAGATGGTGGGTGTGATCTCGAAGGTTCAGGTCAGGGCCGAGGAGGATGTGGCGGCGGTGGAGGAACGGCGCCGGGCCAGTGGCGATTTCGAGTTTCAGCATGCGGAGTTTTCTGGTTTTTCGGAATCCGAGTCGGAGGCTGATGGAACGACGAAAGAGACGGACGCTGCGGCAAAACCCTTCGTCCGTCCCGAGCGCAAGATCGGCCGCAATGAACCCTGCCCCTGCGGCTCGGGCAAGAAATACAAGCAGTGCCATGGGCGGCTTAGCTAGGAGGCTGTCCGAGACGGTTCATGACAGAAAACAATCTGGATTTTTTCCCAGTCACCGGTATCCGTTTGGGTACGGCGGCGGCAGGCGTCAGCTACCCGGATCGGGAGGACCTGCTGGTAATCGAATTGCCTGTCGGGGCGACCTGTGCAGCGGTGTTTACCCGTAACGCCTTTTGTGCCGCGCCGGTCCTGGTGGCCCGCGAGCACCTTAGACGGGACAACCCTCGCTACCTCCTGGTGAACACCGGCAACGCCAATGCGGGTACCGGTGAGCGGGGCATAGCCGACGCCGGCGCCTGTTGCGAGGCCCTGGCGCGACTGGTCTCCTGCGAGATCCAGCAGATCCTGCCTTTCTCGACCGGGGTCATCGGAGAATTCCTGCCCGTGGAGCGCCTGACAGGGGCTTTGCCCCAAGCGACCGCGGAGCTCAGTGAAAACGGCTGGCCGAAGGCCGCGCGGGCCATAATGACAACGGACACCCGTCCTAAGCTGGAATCCCGTCGGGTCAGCATCGATGGGGAACAGGTTACGGTTACCGGCATCGCCAAGGGGGCGGGCATGATCCGCCCGGATATGGCGACCCTGCTGGTCTATGTGGCGACCGATTTGGCGCTGGTACCGGAACTGTTGCGGGAGTGCCTCATGCAGGCGGTCGAGCCTTCCTTCAACGCCATAACGGTGGATGGCGACACGTCTACCAACGATGCCTGTGTGTTGATGGCGAGTGGGACGGCCGCCCTGCCGATAGTTAGTTCCGCCCAAAGTCCGGCATTTTCGGTCCTGTGCAATACGGTCCGGCAAGTCTGTATGGACTTGGCCCGCGGTGTCATCCGCGACGGCGAGGGCGCCACCAAGCTGGTGGAGGTGGTCGTGGAATCGGCGGTCGACCGCGAAGAGGCCGGGTCCGTGGCCTACGCCATCGCTCATTCTCCCCTGGTTAAAACCGCACTGTTTGCATCGGATCCCAATTGGGGACGCATCCTCGCCGTTGTCGGGCGCGCCGGTGTTCCTGATCTGGACATCAACGGTGTGGAGATCTGGCTGGATGATGTCTGTATCGTTCGCGACGGCGGACGGGCGCTGGATTATACGGAAGCGGCGGGACAGGCGGTAATGGACCGGGCCGAACTGGCGATTACCGTCAGGCTTGGCCGGGGAACGGCAGACACCCGCATCCTGACCTGTGATCTTTCCTACGAATACGTGCGGATCAATGCGGAATACCGCACCTAGGACCCTGTCGGACTTAGGATGTCCTACTCGGCAACTGCTCC
>JAUXGQ010000053.1 GCA_030621975.1 Gammaproteobacteria bacterium
GGCTTTCCCGCAAGGCCGACTCCCGGATAATCTGGCGTAATTGCGTCTCGATACGGGCGAAAAAGTTCTCCACACGGGACAGCAGGCGCTCGGTCTCACCAACCAGCGCGTCCCCCAGCAACACGCGGGTGATGCCGGGGTTGCGGGCGGCGAACCCCAGCAGCAGATAAAGCACTTTGGCACAGCGTACGCGTGTCTCCTTTTCTTCCGCCAGTATCTGGTTGATCCGCGCGAACACGCTCTCTTCCGCGAAACGAATCAACGCCTCAAACATCTTCGCTTTGCTGGCAAAGTGACGGTACAGGGCGGCCTCGGACACACCAACGGCATGTGCGAGCGAAGCGGTGGTGATGCGCTCTCCGGGGTTCTTTTCCAGTTCCGCCGCGAGTGCCTCGAGAATCAGCTGCTTGCGCGGTGTTTTTTTTACCGGCACCGGATCAATGTGCCCACACCTTCATCGGTGAAGAGATCCAGCATGATGGCGTGCTCGACACGCCCGTCGATGATGTGCGCCACCTTCACCCCGGCCTGCACGGCCTCCAGTGCACAGCGGATCTTGGGCAACATGCCACCATGAATGGTACCCTCGGCGATAAGATCCTCCACATTCTGCGCATCCAGTTCAGCCAGCAGGCGGCCATTGACATCCTGGATCCCGGGCATATTGGTAAGCAACATCAGCTTCTCCGCAGACAACACCTCCGCCACCTTGCCCGCCACCAGGTCTGCGTTGATATTGTAGGAATAACCGTCGCTCCCGACACCGATGGGGGCGATGACGGGGATAAAGTCACTATGGACCAGCGTATCGACCACGCTGGCATCGATACTTTCCACCTCCCCGACGTGACCGAGATCGATGATCTCAGGCTCATTGAGCTCAGGCGAGTCACGCGTAACCACGAGCTTGCTGGCCCGTATCAGGTCGCCATCTTTCCCGGTCAATCCCACGGCCGCTCCGCCGTGCCGATTTATCAGATTGACTATCTCCTTGTTAACCAGGCCACCGAGCACCATTTCCACCACGTCCATGGTTTCACTATCGGTCACCCGCATGCCTTGCACGAACTCCGTGGACTTCCCGAGCCGCTTCAGCAGATCGCCGATCTGTGGTCCGCCGCCATGCACCACAACAGGATTAATGCCCACGAGTTTCAAGAGAACTACGTCGCGAGCGAACCCCTGCTTCAGGCCCTTATCGACCATGGCGTTGCCACCATATTTGATAACCACGGTCTTACCGCTAAAACGCTGAATATAAGGCAACGCTTCGCTCAATACCTGAGCGATGTGACGCGCGGTATCGGTATTAAGAGTCATGAGAACGGCAGTTCCAGATCCGGGGCGACCCGAGCTAGCAAGCCCCGAAATACTTGCTGAATCTGGACCAGCCCCGCCTCGTTCTCGGCTTCGAATCTAAACACCAGGGCCGGCCCCGTATTCGATGCCCGGACCAGTCCCCAGCCGACCTCGAACTCCGCGCGCAATCCGTCCAGGGTCGTCACCTTGGCGCCCGGCAGATTCGCGTGAGACATGAGCTGTCTCATGATTTCGTGAGGTCGGCCTTCCTCCATACTCACCTTGAGTTCCGGGGTCATAACACCCTGCGGCAACTCGGCGAAAACCTCCGTCGGGCTGCGGGCATCCACCGACAGGATCTCCAACAGACGCGCCGCCGCGTACAGGGCATCGTCGAACCCGAACCAACGCTCCTTGAATATGATATGACCGCTGAACTCACCCGCCAACAGAGCCCCCGTTTCCTTCAGTTTGGCCTTCAAAATCGAATGCCCTGTCTTCCACATCAACGGTCGTCCTCCATGTGCCAGGATCTCACTGGCGAGATACCTGGAGCACTTCACGTCATAGATGATGTCCGACCCCGGTTGACGGGAAAGCACATCCGCCGCCAATACCATCAGCAGACGATCCGGCCAGATAATATTCCCATCCCCGTCCACCACACCAAGCCGGTCCCCGTCACCGTCGAACGCCAGACCGATGTCCGCACCCTGAGCCTGGACCTCCAGGATAAGTGACTGCAGGTTGTCAGGGTCGCTGGGATCAGGATGGTGATTCGGAAAATCGCCGTCAACTTCGCAGAACAGGTCGATCACCTCGCACCCCAGGGTACGAAACAATTGAGGTGCCAGGTCACTGGCTGCACCATTACCGCAGTCCACGACTACCTTCATGGTTTTGGCAAGGCGCACGTCATCCACGATGCGTCCGATATAGTCCGGGATCAAGTCCTGCTCCTGCCAGGTCCCGTCGCCCTGCAGCAGATTCCCCGACTCCGACCGCTCATGCAGACCCTGGATCCCGGCTTCCGACAAGGTCTCCCCGTTCAGCACGATCTTCAGGCCGTTGTATTCAGGGGGATTGTGACTACCCGTCACCACCACGCCACTGTTACTGCCAAGATAATGGGTTGCGAAATAGACAAGAGGTGTCGGAACGATCCCCAGGTCAATCACGTCTCGCCCGCTGTCCTGTAACCCACGGCAAAGCGCGTCATTGAGTTCCCCACTGGAATGACGTCCATCGCGACCTGTAATTACGGTTTGTTGGCCCTGGTCGTAGGCCAGACTGCCGATCGCGCGCCCGAGATCGTACACGATCTCGGAAGTAAGCGACTTTCCAACCACCCCGCGAATGTCATAGGCTCGAAATATTTCGTTCGGCATCGCCACAGACTTGGCGGGTTCCATGCTGACCGAAATCGCCCGGGGAAGCAATGACGATGTCAGCTCGGTTTCCTCCCCGAGCACCTCAGCCACGGTAGGTGCTTCCGAGACCCCGGCTGCAACGCCCTCTCGGGGTTTGCCTGCCGGTCCGGCGCTCCTGCCGAGTATTTCACACCCCCTTCTAGACACAAGCTCCAGGGTGTTCCACACCTCCCTGAGCCGTGCGGGTCGGCTGCGGATGACCTTACCGCTGGCCACCCCATCCACAACGTTGACGATGCTGGCAAGATCGTTTCTCAGGGCCTGTTGCAGGCGCCGCATCTGGACAACCAGCACTACCCCTGTCAGCACCAGAACCATCGCCAGCATCCCCGCAAACAATGTCATATCCGACTGGCCCGCGCCATTACCCGACAGCCTCCAGTAAGCAATCTGCCATATGCTGCCGGGAACCGGCAGGATGCCGTCGGGCGCCCCATCGGCATCGGCGCCGGCGCTGTTGACCGCCAACATCAACGGTTGCCCGCTCGCTTGACTCTGCTGAACTTCGACTCTACCCCCGTATTCACTGATCTCGTCCACACGTCGCTGCAGCGTGTCCGCGGATACGGCAAGATGTATGATCCCCGCCGGTTCGAGCTGACCCGGGTAAACGACCTTGGTGGCAACTGCAATTATCCGCTGCCTGGCGCCGAACCTGTGGACCTCGAATGCCGTAACCTTATCGGACTTCTCTGCCGTCCGCAGCATCTCGAGGGACGCGAAACTGAGACGGGGCTTCGATCCAGTTTCTATCTCTTCATAGCCTACCGGCAGCAATCGAACCTGCATGGCACCGGGAAGCAGATTCTCGAGACGCTTCTCGTGTCGGCGCAGCGCCGGGCCATCTTCATTTATGAAACTCTCGGCGATGTCCCGATCTTTGGCGACCCGCATCATCAAACCGGAGTAGAACTCCACCATATCGCGCAGGCGCACCGCAAGCCCTTCAGCACCTACCTGGACCTTCGCCACGCCTTGCCGCTCCTGCCCGCTGGCTTGCAACACGAACAGGCTGGCCCCGCAGACGATCAGGATCACGGCCATTGCGAAGAACACCAGCGCGAAATAAGAAGCGATACTGCGGCCCTGGGTCGGGACTTCCGGTTGCTGGGTCGCCGGCGAAGCCTTAGCGCGTCGTAATTTCTTTGCTAGCTTCATGTACTGTTTGAGATTACCTGTTTAATGGCGGCCGGAATGTCCGAAGCCACCCGTTCCCCGTTCAGTCCCTTCGAATTCATTGACTATCTGGAATTCCGCGCGCACCACAGGCACCAGCAACAACTGGGCGATGCGTTCTCCTACTTCTATACGGAAGCTGCTCTGTCCCCGGTTCCAGCATGACACATACAGTTGTCCCTGATAATCGGAATCAATCAGCCCCACCAGATTCCCAAGTACTATGCCATGTTTGTGCCCAAGCCCCGAACGGGGCAGGATTATAGCGGCGAGTTCCGGATCTTCCAGATGGATCGCCAGCCCGGTTGGTATGAGCTCGGTTGCGCCGGGAGGAAGTATCAAGGGTTCCGGCAATAACGCCCGCAGATCCATGCCCGCGGAGCCCGAAGTGGCATAGTGAGGCAGCGGAAACTCACCGCCCAGACGGGGATCAAGAATCTTCAGCTGTAACTTTCGCATGAAAATGTTCTGCTATCCGGGCCGCAAGCTGGGGAGCGAGCAGGGATTTTGGCGCCAGCGGAAACCTTTCATGCCCGCCTTCCCAAAGCAGCGTTAGCGCATTTTCATCCCGCTCGAAACCCCCTTCCGGGGCATCCACCAGATTAGCGGCAATCATGTCGATTCCTTTTGCCCGACGCTTGGTCTCGGCATACTCTTCGAGGCGCTCGGTTTCTGCCGCGAATCCCACGGTAAAAGGTGGATGCGGCAAAGCAGCAACCTCGGCAAGAATGTCCGGATTGGGTACCAGACTGATTTCGACTTCGTGTTCCTTCTTTTTGAGCTTCTGCGCGGACACGCTGGCAGGCCGGTAATCGGCCACCGCGGCAGCTGCCACAAACAGCGCGCAATCCACCACCCGCTCCATGACCGCGTCGTACATCTCCATCGCGGTCTCGACCATGACCCGGCTAATACCGGCAGGACAGTCCAGGGAGACCGGTCCGCTGACCAGGCAAACCTCCGCGCCGGCCTCCGCCAGCGCCGTGGCCAGGGCATACCCCATCTTCCCTGAACTGCGATTTCCCAGGAAGCGCACCGGATCCAAGGGTTCGCGGGTCGGCCCGGCGGTGAGCAGTACACCGACCCCCCGCAAGTCGCCGGGCGCGAACCAGTCCTGCACCCGCCGTGCAAGTTGCTCCGCCTCCAACAGCCGTCCCGGCCCGCTCTCGCCGCAGGCCTGTGCACCCTCCCCGGGGCCCCAGAAAAGCATACCACGACTTTCCAGCAGCGCCTTGTTTTGTTGCGTGACCGGGTTCCGCCACATCTCGCGATTCATAGCCGGCGCCAGTGCAATAGGGGCTGTTGTCGCAAGACAAAGAGCGGAGAGCAGGTCATCGGCCAGACCATGGGCCAGCCGCGCCATGAAGTTAGCGGTGGCCGGCGCAACCAGCACCAGATCTGCCCAGCGGGCAAGCTGTATATGACCCATTGCGGCTTCCTGCGCCGGATCCATCAGATCCTCGTGCACCGGATGACCGGAAAGCGCCTGCAGCGTGAGCGTCCCGATGAACGCCCTGGCCGACGCAGTCATCACCACGTGCACGTCTGCACCCGCCTCCCGCAGATACCGAATCAGGATGGCGGATTTATAAGCCGCGATGCCACCGGTGACCCCGAGCAGCACCCGTTTGCCGGATAAGTGGGACATGCGGGTGGGAACCTGCAGATATTCATTAAAAAGAATCCGGATTATAGCACCTATAATAACCCGCGCTCCGCAAACGAGGTGGGTTCGCCATCACCGACAATGAAATGATCCAGAAGCCGCACGTCCACCAATGCCAACGCCTCCTTGAGCCGCCGGGTAATCCGGGCATCTGCCTGACTGGGTTCGGCGACACCCGAGGGATGGTTGTGGGCGAGGATCAACGCCGCAGCATTGTGGTGCATGGCCCTGCGCACCACTTCTCTCGGGTGCACGCTGGCACCGTCGATGGTGCCGCGAAAGAGCTCCTCATATTCGATCACCCGATGCCGATTGTCCAGAAAAAGGCAGGAGAATACTTCATAAGGATAGCCACGCAATTTCGCTTTCAGAAAGTTGCGGGTATCGGAGGGGCAGGCCAAGACGTTGCCGCGCTGCAGGGCCTCCCTCAGGTAACGACGGTTTATCTCCAACACCGCCTGCAACTGCGCGTACTTTGCCGGGCCAAGTCCACTGCTGGTGCAGAATCGCCGCTGATCCGCCGCCAGAAGATTAGCCAGTCCCTGATATTCGTCGAGCAGCTCCCGGGCCAGATCCACAGCCGTCTTTCCCACCACGCCGGTGCGTAGAAATATCGCCAGGAGCTCCGCGTCGGTCAAAGCCCCGGCACCCCGCTGAAGCAGCTTTTCCCGCGGCCGTTCGTCCGCAGGCCAATCCTTGATCGGCATACAACCTCCTTGTTGTCTAATTAACCTATTGTAGTGTTTCGGCCGGCGACGTGGATACCCTCCAAACAAAATTTGCCTGGTGATGCCGTCGGCCAGTGACGAGCGCGGCCCACAGCAAAAAATTGCTCTGTAATTCATGGAGAAGCCCAGGCCAGGAGCCTGTCGGACTTGTATCCAACAGGAGTTTCTGGTAAATTACCTCGCTTTTCGCCCGCCAGGGTTCTCGACCGGGATCACTTCGAGGGTTCGATCATGTCCAGAGTTTGTCAGGTTACCGGCAAGCGTCCGGTTTCCGGAAATAACGTTTCGCACGCCCACAACAAGACGAAACGACGCTTCCTCCCGAATCTCCGTCATCATAGATTCTGGGTGGAAAGCGAGAAACGTTGGGTACGCCTGCGCGTGTCCTCCAATGGTATGCGTATTATCGACAAAAAGGGCATCGATGCCGTGTTGGCCGATATCCGTAGGCGCGACAAGAAGGTTTAAGGTTTCGAGGAGACAGCACCATGCGCGACAAGATCAAACTCGTTTCCACTGCCGGCACCGGCCATTTTTACACCACGACCAAGAACAAGCGCAATCAAGCGGGCAAAATGGAGATCAAGAAGTTCGATCCCAAGATCCGCAAGCACGTCATCTATAAAGAATCCAAGCTCAAGTAGATCATACAGGCCTCAGGCTATAGCCCCGCAGGTTTCGGGCAAATTCCTGAAGCACCTGGATCCCTGTCTGCTCCGCCTGACCGCACCATTCCTGTAACGCCTGTAGCAGCACGTCCTGGTTGGCGGCCGTGCGTTCCCAAACCTGCTGCAGGCGTTGACGATACTGATATACCGTCTGCAGCATCTGGCTCTGCTCGAGAACCTGTTGCAGGCGTTTACGGCTACCCTCGTCCAACCTGGCAGCCTCTCTCGACAAAAGTCTCCTGGCCTGACGATAGCATCGTCGGCATGACTTCTCGGATTTGCACAATTCCGACCGGGTGACCGGTGAGATGACATCCTGGGCGTAGCGGGCCAGCACGTGCATACGGCCCACAATAACGGCCTTCAAGGTTTCCATATCCACCGCATCCTTACCGATGATGATCCTCGGGGTGGGTGCCACCTTCTTCACCCTCGCCAGACCCAGCACGGACAACGTCCGGATATACAGCCAGCCCAGATCGAACTCCCACCATTTGGAGGACAGCTTGGCCGAACTCGGAAAGGCATGGTGGTTGTTGTGCAGTTCCTCGCCACCGATGAGGATGGCCCAGGGAACGATATTGGTTGCCGCGTCCGGAGACTCGAAATTTCGGTAGCCCCAATAGTGGCCGATACCGTTGATGATCCCTGCGGCCCAGAACGGGATCCAGATCATTTGCATGGCCCACACAGCTGCACCGGCCACACCGAACAGGACCAGGTCGATGACCAGCATGATTGCCACGCCCAACCCGCTGTGAGCCGAATAAAGGTGGCGCTCCAGCCAGTCATCCGGCGTTCCATGGCCGTAACGGCCGATGATCCCGGGATCCTTGCAGGCCGCACGGTACAGTTCCGCGCCTTCCCACAACACCTTTTTCAGCCCCAGGACCTGGGGGCTGTGGGGATCGTCTTCGGTCTCGCATTTGGCATGGTGCTTGCGGTGTATGGCGACCCAGGCCGGGGTCTCCATGCCGGTGGTCAACCACAGCCAGAAGCGAAAAAAATGATTCATTACCGGATGCAGATCCAGGGCGCGATGGGCCTGAGCCCTATGCAGATAGATGGTTACGCCGGCGATGGTGATA
>JAUXGQ010000078.1 GCA_030621975.1 Gammaproteobacteria bacterium
CTACGACATCGTCGAAAACACCATCCTTGGCGTCGATCAGACGCATCTTGTGCAGGTTGGCAATGACAGTATCCTCGGTGGTAGTGGCAATGACACCATCGTCAGTGACAATGGCACGATAATCACGCCGGCGACGGTTCGGGTTGGTGTAGCGGAAAATCAGTTCGAGGATACGGCACTGGAGCTGTACGGCTTCCTGCGTGATCTGGAATACGTGGCCACGGACCTGCGCTTTGTCGTGGAGGACACCCATGTCCAGCTGGTACAGGCACTGGTGGATGACGCCATCGCCGACAATCCAGCGAAGAAGAAGCCAAAGAACGGTGACCTCATCGATCTCGACCTACGGGAACTGGTACTGCAGCAGGACTTCATCGATGCGGGTGCGGGTGACGACGTGGTCATCGGCGACAACGCCCTGATCCTCACGCCGGCAGTGGCGAGTGTGGACTATGTTGGAAATGCCAAGGACCCGTTGGATGTGACCGATCAGGTATTGATAGATACCGAGGAGGCCCTGGAAGATCAGGACGTGCTCAGAGACGAGCTGCTCAGGGACCACGTTCGTTACGACCATGACGATCTGGACAAGCAGTTGCCGAAGAACAGCGACCAGAACCTGATCCTGTATCGCTTTGGATATGACTACTTTGTCGGCAACGACAATCTGGCAGGTGGTGCCGGAAATGACCTGATTGTGGGCGATACGGGCGTCATGCTAATGCCTGCAGTACTGGAAAGCCCTCAGACCAGCAAACAGGTCAATGACCTGAACAAAGAGCTTGATCGTTTCGTCGACGAGTTCACCGGACTGTTGCGCGACCCGTTCGCGGGCGGGCAATACAGCCACCTGCACGGGATTGATGACAGCAACGACGGTGATGATGACAATATCTTCAGTGGCAACGACACTATTTCCGGCGGCAGGGATATGGACATCCTGTTCGGTGACAACGGCCTGATAAAAGCGGAGTTCTCCGACAGTGACCCGACAGCGACCCCCACCTTCAAGGCCTTCCATCTCAGCACTGACGCAGGTGGCAGCAACGACTATGAACTGCGTTCCGGTAACGACGAACTCTACGGGGACGATGGTGATGATCTACTGCTGGGCCAGGACGGGGATGACCTCCTCGAAGGTTTGAGTGGTAACGACGCTCTTTATGGTGGGCAGGGCAGGGATACGCTGCGCGGTGGTGAGGGTGACGACCAGCTGTTCGGCGGGCCTAACCTGGACTCAGACACGCTGGATGGCGGGGCTGGCAGTGACGATGTTACGCAGGGTGGCAGCGACATTGATGTTGATATCGATGTCACAGCCAACATGCGGGATCCCTGGCTGCGGAAGCTGCTGCAGGACATCGAAGATGCCGCAGTTGATGTGGATGCACGCAGCCTGGCATTAGTGGCGTTCGGGACTGACGACGACGATTGACGGTGTCCGGTACCGCGGAGAATATGGAGTGAGCAGTAGAAAAATCGTCTATCTGATGCGGGGATTGCCCAGTTCCGGTAAGAGTCACATGGCCAGGAAGCTTGCTGGGGACAACGGGCTGGTGTGCGAGACTGACACCTATTTCCACGCCCACGTTGGAGAAGACCCGGAGCGCTACGACTAGCAGGCGGAACTGCTGGACAAGGCGAAGCAATGGAATTTTGAGCAGTTTCGAAAAGCGATTGCCGACGGCGTCACGCCTATCGTGGTGGATCGGGGTAACAGCCTTGCCCTGGAAACCAGGCACTATGCGAGCCATGCTATCGAGCACGGTTACGAGGTTACACTAAAGGAGCCGGATTCTGAATGGTGGCAGGAGATCCGGGTATTGCTGAAGTACAAGCGTCATACCTGGCCTATTCTCCTCCAATGGGCGGAGGTGCTGGCGACGCTAAACAGCCGGAGTCATCGTGTTCCGGTAGGGGTTATCGAGCGGCGCATGGCCAAATGGCGCACCGCTCTAACGGTTCAGGAGATACTGGACCTCGATCCGGACAAGCAGCCGGAACCGGTCCGGAAGCGCGTTGAGCATATCCCCGGCAATAATGGGAGCGCGGAGTCGGCCGTTTCCGTAACGGTTCCCCAACACGCCCATCTTGTGATTGCCGGGGCAGCCAATAATGCCACGAACACCCCGGAGCAGGGGGTCGACAGGCGCATCCTGCTGTTCGATGATTCAGTCGGCACCTTTGAAAGCCCGGAAGCAGAGGCCAGGTCTCCTGAAATGGAGGCGGCTGGTTCGCCCCTCAATCCTTGCGCAGGACCCTCGCCGACGATGAACGATTGGATCTTCGATGGTTCCGAGGGCGAGGCGGACGGGGACGGTGAATGGAACCCGGGCGGATTAGTGGAGTGGGGCAGCATGCCATCCGTTTCCAGATGACGCTTGCAGCCCTGCCCTCTGAAGCCGAGGAGTTGCCGCTGCGACTCGTCAATGAGCTTGGTATTCGTTACAGTTTGGAGCGCTCCTGTAAACTGCTCCCGGGGGTGCTTCTTCCTCGCCGCTATCTGCTCGGCTTGAAGAAGGAGCGAATAGGGCCGGAAGCCGATGCAACACTGGTTCGGATCTGCCGTGCGCTTGGCATGCCCGCCGAGTCTCTCATCCCCTATCAGAAGGCCATTGAAGATTCGGAGTATCTCCATTTCGGCTACGAGGAGAACGAAAAAGGGTGTGTCTACAAGGCCTACCTCGAATTCCATAACCTCTACCGGCAGGCTGTTCTGGAGCCTGGCGAGAAGGTCGATACCTTTCCCATGTACACGGCGTTCAAATGGGATGCGCTTGGTCGGGGTGGTGCGGTGGAGAGTCGCTACACCTGGCATCCTTCAATCGACTTTACGGCTATGCGTGAGCGCATCGCTGACATACTGCAGGGGGATGGCGGGAGAGAGCCACTGGCGATCAGCAATGCGCTCATCGGCACCGCCGCGAAGTTGGTCTCTTCCGAGCATGTCACATACCTCGAGGTCGTCGAGGGTGACAACAGCAGGCGTTCGTTTGACCTCAACCTGTATCGTGCCGGACTCAGGCTCGGGGATGTCCATCACTTGCTGTCGCGCATGTTTCGCCACTACGGGATTCCCGTCGCGCGATTTCGTAGCCTTTATGACATAATTCGGCACAAGACCCTGGGGCACCTGTCGGGTGGCATCGACCGGGAGGGGCGGGGTTTCTTGACCTTCTATTACGACCTGGAGTACGTTACCGGCAGCGGCGCGCGGAAAGGATTGGCAAGAGCTGCCGCATCGAGATGAACAGCCTGCCTTGCCCGTGTGGTCAAAAAATTTATCCGCACTGATATTTCAACATCTTAAACATATGGTGCGTTGACCACAGCGCTGTTAAAGTTCCCACAAAACAATGACGAGGTGTTTTCTTTTACCTTTGCGCCACGGGTAGTCGACGGGTACAGTTTCGCCCGGAGAGGAGGCCATCGACGATTGGATCTTGACCTTCGCTCAGCTCAGACGTCCGAGGATCTTCGGGACGGCGATGGTGACCGGATCGACTGACAAGTCTGAACCGGCGTAGCCGTTCACGGCCTAAACAAAATATCTACGGAACAGCCCGAAAAAAGGCCGATTATAATGGGCCGCGGATTCACACGGATGAAACGCAGATTGTTATGGTATTTTTCCGCGAGAATTCGCGTTCATCCGCGGCAAAAAGTTACCGGTTTAAAGGCCGTGAACGGTTACGAACCGGCAAATTAACGATCTGTTCGGCCGGTGGTCGGTGCCAGTGATACTTGGGTTCGGCCAAGGAATGACCTTGGTCCACGGCATCCAAAAACGGGCAGGCTCCAAGTACCTCAAATGCTAAATAACTGTTATCAGAGGGCGAGGATAAATTGCCGAGAGCAAGGCGCAACATCGCAGGAATAGCAGGCTCTCTTTCAAGATGTTGCAACGCAGCTATCGGAGATTTAGACCGTCGTCTGGTAGTAGGTATTTAGCATTTGAGGTACCAGGCTTGACTATGAAAAATGGATACCACATAGTTCCTTTGCAGCCTTGCAAAGGCTGCTGGTGCTCCGCATCTCGCGGCGCTACGCGGTAGATCGGATTCCGATAGCCTGACGGCAAGTAGTGGTTCGTTAGCGGCGCGTCCCCCCAAAAAAATGGCCAAGCCATATTTCACCATTAAGTATATGAGGAATTTCTTTTGCCCACTCAACTCTTGTTTTACTCAAACGCAGTTCCTTTATCCAAGCAGAAGCACGTAGACCTCTGCGTTAAAACAGGCGGGGATTACGAGTTCGCCCGCGCGGTTAATTCTGTACCCCTGACTGCGGTCGAGTTTCGCCGTGCAACGCCTGAGTATGCGGTGGTGTTCGCTGGCGCGGGCGATGCGGTCGTGCCAGTTGCTATCCTCGGCGTCGATGCCGACCGGAACGCCTTCATCAAGGAAGACGGGACCTGGGATGGCAAGTACATTCCCGCCTACGTGCGCCGCTACCCATTCGTATTTGCGAGTAACGACGACGGTAAAAACTTTACCCTGTGCATCGACGAAGAATTCTCCGGCTGCAATCGTGAAGGTCGTGGGGAGCGTTTGTTCGATGCAGACGGCGAGCGTACCCAGTACCTCGAGACGGTGCTGAATTTTGTCAACGAATATCAAGCCCAGTTTCAACGCACCAGTGCCTTCTGCGCTCATCTGAAAGAACTCGATCTCCTGGAGCCTATGCATGCTCAGTTTACCCTGCCGGATGGTCAGCAGAGAAATTTGACAGGGTTCATGGCCGTCAATCGGGCCAAGTTGAAAGAGCTCGATGACGAGGTGCTGGCGAAGATGGCCAAGAATGACGAGCTTGAGCTGATCTATCTGCACCTGCAGTCCATGCAAAAATTCGACGCTGTGCTGCAACGCATCGGCGCCAAGCCCGAGGCGGAAGCGGCTGCCGAGGGCGATGCCCCGACGCAAGGGGCGGAAGGGGACGGCGCGCCGCCGGTCCATTGATAGAACCCAAGTCTTGCAGGGGAATGCGTGACCTGGTGGGCCCATGGCGCTGAGCGAGCAAGCGACAGGGACCTTGACCGGGGCCTCAGATGGTAATAATCCATCATCAACTCTGGCCAACGCGACGTCTGCAGAGACGCCGGTCGTAGGAGCCGCGCAGCTTGCCGGCTTCAGTGACGCCGCGGCCTGGTCGCGGCTGTCCGACGCTGACTCCACGGAGGCCTTTGCCGCTGCCTGGGTGGAGTTGCAATGCCGCCTGATCGGCGGCGTGCAGAGAGCGACTGTGGTTCTGGGCCCCGATAATGAAGGGGCCTATGCACCGCTAACCTACTGGCCCGAAGGTTCCACCGGAACGCAGGCCCTGGCGGCAGTCGCCGAGTTATCGATGGCACAAAAACGCGGGGCGGTACGTCAGTCCCGCTCGGGGCCGGAGTCAGCGCCACACGATGCGCTGGCCTATCCGCTTATGCTCGGTCAGGAGTTACGCGGGGTCGTCGCTATCGAAGTCGCCCACCTGTCCGATGCCCATCTGCGGGGAGTCATGCGCCTGTTGCAATGGGGCTGCGCCTGGTGGAGTCAACATCTCAGTCCGCAAGTGTCGCCTCCCGCAGGCTTGACGACCGTACTGGAACTGCTTGCCACCGGGTTGCAGGAAGAGCACTTTCTTGGCGCCGCCACCGCCGTCGTCACCGATCTGGCGACGACGTTGCACTGCGAACGGGTCTCCTTCGGAACCCGAAAGGGCCGCCACACCCTGGTGCGCGCCCTGTCCCACACCGCAAATTTCAACAAAAAGAGCGGCCTGATCCGGGCGTTGGGCGCGGCCATGGACGAAGCGATCGACCAACAGGAGACACTGGTTCTTCCGCATTCCGAGCAAGGTGTGCCGCTGATCACGCGGAGCCACGAACAACTGATGGAGCAGCACGGCACCAAGGCCGTCTGTACCATCCCCCTGAGCGACAGCGGCCACATAACCGGGGCGCTGAGCTTGGAGCGTAGCGACGACCAACCCTTCACCCCGGATGATATCCGGCTCTGCGAGCATGCAGGCACCCTGATCGGCCCGGTGCTGGAGGCCAAGCGGCGCGAGGACCGCTGGATCACCGCCAAGGTGTGGGAGGCCGTCTGCGGATTTGCCGGCGATCTCCTCGGCGCCGGCCACCTGGTCCTCAAGACAGCGGCCCTGGCACTGTCGGCCTTGGTCCTGTTCTTCGTCTTCGCGATTGGCGATTACCGCATCACGGCACCGGCGGCCTTGGAGGGCACGGTGCAACGGGCCATCACTGCGCCGCAGGACGGCTACATCGCCGGCACACATGTGCGCGCCGGCGATCAGGTCAGCGAGCACCAGCCCATGGCCGAACTGGAGGACAAAGAGCTGCGCCTGCAAAAGGTCCAGTGGGAGGGTGAACGGGAGAAATACCGGCGCGAATACAGCAAGGCCCTGGCCGAGGATGATCGGGCACGGGTGCGCATTCTTTCTGCCCAACTGGAACAGACCGAGGCCCGCATCGCATTGCTGTCAGAGCAACTCGCCCGCACCCACATCACCGCGCCCTTTACCGGAGTCGTCGTTTCCGGGGACTTGAGCCAATCTCTCGGCACGCCGGTCTCCCGGGGAGAGGTGCTCTTCGAGATCGCCCCGCTCAACAGCTACCGGGTCATCCTCAAGGTCGACGAGCGCGATATCTCCCAGCTCCAGGTCGGGCAGACCGGCGCCCTGGCGTTGGCTGGACTCCCTGGTGAACGCCTGACCGTAGGGGTCGAGAAGATCACGCCCGTGGCTAGCGCCGAGGAGGGCAGAAATCTATTTCGGGTTGAAGCCGCCTTGGAGAGCTCGTCGAGCGCCCTGCGCCCGGGAATGAAGGGTGTCGCCAAGATCGACGTGGACGAGCGCAATCTGTTCTGGATCTGGACCCACAAGCTGGCCTACTGGC
>JAUXGQ010000378.1 GCA_030621975.1 Gammaproteobacteria bacterium
CTTGGCCTCCGACTTAGGTCGGGCGCGAGATCGTGTCTCTCGAGCCAGCCACAGGCGCGTCGAACCCTGCGCGGACACGCTCGGCTCCGGCACCCGCTCGGCTGCCCCTGACCTCTGTCGAAGGGCCCGGCACTACGATTCCACTGCTGCAGGCGACAGCGACCAGCTGTGGTGCCAAGGCGGCCACCGCGGCCGACCTGCTGCGACTGGCCGAGCGCTCCAAGGGACTGTTCCAGGCACTCAAGGGGCTGGTCCTGCCCTTCGCGACCATGCAGTGGAGCCTGTCCCGGGTACCGGAGCAGGCACAGCGATATCGGACCATCACGAGGAACCTCCACCCCGCGGACCGAAACCGATCGGACTCGGATTTGAACAGCTTGCGGGAGATCCTGCTCGGGCTACCCATAAATCCGGACATCGGCGCACGGATCCGCAACCTGTGCGGCGACACAGCCCGACTGGCGGTACGCTCCAGCGCCAATGGGGAGGACCTGGAAAATCTGGCCAGCGCCGGCCTGTACGATTCGGTGATCGGCGTCTCCGCCGCAGACTGCCCCGCCGCCATCGGCCAGGTATGGGCCTCGTTGTGGAACCGCCGCGCCTTTATGAGCCGGCAACAAAACGGGATCCCCCACGCTGTTATTCACATGGCGGTCCTGATACAGGAGCTGCTCGAACCGGAGCTCTCCTTCGTCATGCACAGCGCCGACCCGGTAACCGGTGACGGCCATCGCTGCTGGGTAGAGCTGGCGGTAGGCTTGGGTGAGACCCTGGTATCCGCCGCCCAACCAGGCAACGCCTACCGCCTGATCTGTGATCGGCACACCGGGAAGGTGGAGCTGACCGCCTGCGCCAGTTTCAGTATGGCGTTGCAGCCCCTGCCTGGAACAGGCATCGGGAAATCGAGGGTCGACTACAGCCACATCCCCCTCTCGGTCGATCCCAAGCGCGCCCAGCGGCTCGGCAAACAGCTGGGACGAATCGCCACTGCGTTGGAAGAGGCCTTCGACGGACCACAGGATGCGGAAGGGGTCATCGTAGGAGAGGAGATCTATCTGGTGCAGACCCGGCCGCAGCAGGGGGTGGGGGATTGAGGTCACCGTAGCTGCTCAATACACGGGTACAGTATCCATTTACTGAAGTTTCCAGCTATCAGTTTGCAGTTGTCAGCCGCGAAAGGAGATGGAACATTCTAACCGTATGAATTTACGGTATAAATTATCTCTCTATCTGTTGTGTGGAGTGGGTGCGCGGAAAGAGGATTTTTCATTATGTTTGATAGTACACACGCAATCCCGGTGAAAAAGCCTTTGAATCCCATTCAGTCACTGACAACTGATAGCTGAAAACTGGAAACTTCATTCCATTTACAGTTGACGAGTGTAATCCGCCATCCGCTCTTCAGAACCCCCGGACACTCGCCTTCGTCACTCCGACCTACGCGTTTGCGTCCCTATTTGACAGGATAGCGTTTTGCGGCTAACGGGTTACACTCATGGAAATAGACGCAACAACGTAAAGAGAATTCCGATAACGGCGGCGGCAACACCTACCATCCACTTGATAAGCCGAATCTCCAACGCCTTGATCTCCAATTGGAGATCCTGCTTTGTCGCCAGATGGGACAGATCCAAATTCCGGCTGTCGCGAATGGCGTCGGTTACCACCTCCGCTTGCTCTTCCGGCATTCCCGCGGCTTTAAGCCGCTTCACGAATTCGTGCGTATCGAAGGTAATGGTCATCATGGTTATAAGCTTATCACGCCTTACGCAAAAAGAATTCCTTAAGAATATGACAGGAGCCAGAATCGAAACGGTTCGCTGTGAGGAGTCGTCGGCAAATGGGTGCGTAGGTCCAACCCTTTGATTTCCCAGATTAAAAAATCAAGATCGGTTCGCTTGTTTCCGATACGGCGATGATCTTTCTGCCATTCCATTCATAAGACAGGTGCTGACATTGCGTGGGTAACGACACGGCTGGCGGACGCAGGACCGCTAAACAAACACCACCCGAATGTCGTGCGCTTGGATAGACCAACCCCCAAGCATCTCGATCGGCTTGGCGAAGTTTGCGGGCGAACGCCTGCGTTTGCGCGTAAGTGGATAATTCGGGCTGATGCAGTTGCGCAAATGAGACATCACGCACATCATACATGGGTTTTCTAACCGTTCCTTTGTAGACACGCATGTTGAAAGACTCGGGTTCCAGCCGGGCATCGCCTGCGTCGCGTTCACGGTGAAATACGGTTTCACGAATCGCTGTCTCCAAAGTGCGCGCAGCGTAATAGACGCCGTAATTGCCATCGGAGTATCGACTTGGGAAATTCACATGTGTAAAGGCCGCTATGAGCACCGAAGCGCCGGGGCCGGTCACGATATCCTCGGTTCGCACCAATGACAGATCGCCAGCTTCCTGGCGCAAGCGCGGATTCGTTCTTGCCTGCAACGCATGGAGCGCGCGCACCTCTTCGGGGCTCAAATCGAGGCGCTCGAAAATGTCCACTGGTGGGTACTTGGAAGAGATGATGCGGTGTTGATATTGCCAGCGAATGCGTTTTAGAGGCGGTAGGGTAAACCTCAACATGCGCCCCGCAGCCCGTTCAGATAGCGCGACACATCGATCAAGGACTCCATTTTCCCTGAGGTAATATGTTGCAGCGGACTACGACCCTGCCAAGGCGAATCAGAACGACGTTCGTTGCTTAACCACAGCAAGACATTGCGCGGCTTGTAAAGGATATTGAGCGCGGCATAGATGTTTGCCACATAAGACAAACGATCCAGTTCGTCTTCTGACAGATTGACCGTATCCCCTCGCTTCATCGCGTAAAAGCGCGACCGGCTAGGATTACCGAGCAACGCCATCATCTGCTCATTGCCCAGACCCCACTCCTTTGATATGGCAAAAAAGGCTTTCAGCCCCGCCGCGCCGATCTCAGACGTGGACACATTTGGTTTCGTCAGCCCCCCTATATGGGCTATATTAGACCTTGGCCGCATAAGTCCTAATCCGCATCAAATATCTCATTGGGTTCAGATTAGCATATTGGCACAGCTTTGTCCTGCTGCCGGCGGTAAGAACTCCGAGGACACTATACCTATTGAGTACAACCCGTCATCAGCGCTATGGAATTGGGTAAGGATTTACAATATTTTTCGTATTCGTTCACAACCTCTGGGAATATTAGCCACGGAAAACACGGAAAGGCACGGAAAAACCCGTAGGGCGGGAAAGCGAAAGCGCATCCCGCCGGTTTGGGATCATACGATATCCAACCCCCGCAAATCATCTGCGCGCATTGGTGAATACCACGTCGCCTTTCAGAACAATGCCACCGTGAAGTAGAAGGCGCAACCCATTCCATTACCCATATCTTTTAAAACTCACACGGAGACGCGGAGGCACGGAGAAAACAAATAAAAACAAATAGTTGCATCACTGTTCAAGATATTGATCCAGTGTTGGAGATGGTTCCCGCGAGCCCTGGGCACCGTAACCGTTCAGACCCCTGCGTCGGATCCACGCTGTAGGGCCGAATTCATTCGGCCACGTGCGAATA